>JANYBP010000072.1 GCA_025360745.1 bacterium | reverse complement strand
GTCATCGAGACTTGCTAGTGTAGTGTCCCGAAAATGACTATACATATATCAAGCCAGTGTTCGATGCCTATTCGCGGAAATCCCAGCAAAAGCCCCGATTTCATATGTCTAGCTATTTAAGGGACACTACACTAGAGGATTTTTCTGGAGGGCGGCAGGCCTCGGCCGCCGCGTGGGCGCAAGGCGAATAGCTTATGGATGGAATGTCGGAACGACGTTAGGCGAGGATCAGGAGACAGCCTGGCCATCCCGCAATGAGCCGGCGACTGGGCAAGGCAAGGCATTACTAAAGAGGGTCGAAATCTTTTGGCGCGACGGCGCGGCTGTGGTATCCTTCCCGGCAGGCCCGACTCCACGAATGATCATGACGGGCGGGAGGGATTATTCATGCAAGATCAACCACAACTCAAACGTCCCGGCTTCACGCTGATCGAATTGCTGGTCGTGATCGCGGTGATCATGATCCTTGCCGCCCTGCTGTTTCCGGCGCTGAACGGGGTGAGCGAGTCGTCCCGCTCGACCAAATGCAAGTCGAACCTGCGCCAACTCCAGATCGCATCCGTGCAGTACGCTGTCGATAACGGTGGCTGTCTGCCTTCCGCGGTCAGTTACAACGCACAGAAGCAAAATGGTGACTGGGAGCATAAGCAGGGCTGGCTGGAATGGGACGCCTATACACCCCCTGCAAAATCGACATTCGGAACCTATAAACAGACCAAAGCGTGCATCACGGCCGGCTCTCTGTTCTCATACGCACAATCCGAGAAGATCTATGCCTGCCCGTCGGCGAATAATTCATGGAGCTATTCGATGAATTCTAATATGACGGGAGGGGCGTCGTTAATCCAACGCGATTCACCCGCCAACACGGTGATATTTGGCGATAGTTCGGTGGCGAGCGTTCCAAACGCTTACTCTGCGAGGTTTGTGCCAATCGACACGAACGTTAGTTTACGCGCCAAAAAAGAGTTGAAGAGCGTCCACCGCAACAAAGCCAACGCGGTCTTTCTCGATGGTCACGTCGAAACGTTCTAGGCCCGGCGCATGCGGTTCATGCTTTACAATGTGCGCTATTGCACCGGCACCGGCGGCCGTTTTCACTTCCCCTTTCCGCTCGTCAGCGGCTACCTGAAACCGACCGGCGCGCAATTGGGGCGCATCACCGATTTCATCTGCGAACAGCAGCCCGACATCGTAGGGCTGGTCGAGGTGGACGCGGGCTCCTACCGCACGGGGCGGCACAATAACCAGGCGGAACATATCGCCACGGCGCTGGGCCACTATCATGTGGATGCGGTCAAGTACGGGGTAAACTCGCTGGCGCGGAATGTGCCGGTGCTGCGCAAGCAGAGCAACGCGTTTTTGTCGAGCGACGTGATCAAGGACAAACGCTTCCACTATGTCGAGCACGGCGTCAAGCGCCTGGTCATGGAACTGGAACTGGAACAGTTGACGGTCTTTCTGGTCCACCTTTCGATCAAGTACCGCCACCGGCACTACCAGCTCGGCGACCTTTACGAACTGGTCAAAACCGTCAAGAAGCCCCTGATCGTGGCCGGGGACTTCAATTTTCTCTGGGGCGACGCCGAAATCGACCTTTTTCTCGCCGCCACGGGCCTGCTCAGCGCCAACGCGGAAGGCCGCCCCTCCTACCCCAGCCGCTCGCCCAAACGTCAATTGGACTTCATCCTCCACAGCCCGGAAATACGGGTGACCAATTTCGCCATGCCGCAGGTGAACTTCTCCGATCATCTGCCGCTGATTTGCGACTTCGAGATCGAACCGGGGGGAAGCGAACGGTGAACAGGGCGGCGTGTAGATCGAAGACGGCGCTCTCGGCGAGAGCGCCCCACCTTTCCGTTTCACCACGCCACAGAAGCATTACTCGCTCGGACTTTCGAACTTTTCAGACTTGCTCCCGTCATTCGCGGGTGCTATTTTTCTTTTTGCTTCCCGCGAGCTGCGGAAGCTGGAGGTTGAGCATATGACATCCCAGTCGCGTTTTGGTTGGATGGTGCGGGCCGCGGCGCTCGCCGTCTTGATCGTGGCGGAAGCGGCCCCGGCCGCGGAAAAGGCCGCGACCACCATCATGGTGGTGCCTGCGCGCAAGCGCATGGTGACGCTGGCTTTCCAGATGGCCGAAATGCGCCGGGTGGGCATCGTCGCCTACAGCCGGGGTGTGCGCGGCGGAGCGGACCTGCTGCATGTCTGGAACGGCCGCGAATGGCTGCCCATCAGCGAGGCCGACTATACCTTCGGCGCCTTTCTCGGCGAAAAGCCGGTGGATGCCTACATTGTCGGCGACAAGACCATGATGCCCGTCGCGGTTCAGGGCAACCCCACCTGGGCCAGGCGCGTGAACTACATGACGGAACTGGATGTGGCGCCGATCGTCAATCAGCTCGGCGAACGTTTCAACTTCAGCAAGCGCGAATGGGCGGCCATGTCCAAAGCCTGGGATATGACGCTGACCGACGAGAACCGCGACCGCCGCATCTACGGCCGTTACGGTCCCCTGTTCGGCGAACGCAAACCCGCCCCCGCCGGCGCGCCCGCCGCCCCCGTCAATGCTCCGGAAGTCATGCCCATGCCGCCCTTGGCGGTACCCGTCACGACCAATATTCCCGGCTTGACCATGCCCGCGGCCCCGGCCGCGCCGCCCATCGGCGTCGTCCCTGAGCAGCCGGCCGCTCCCGCAATCAATTCCCCGACCGTCCCGGCGCCGGTCAATCCGTAGTGTACGAACGAACGCTCACCTCAACGCGCGCCTACACCGGCCGCGTGCTCGCGCTGGACCTGCTGGAGATCGAGACGGATCAGGGGGTTCGCGCGAAACGGGACATTGTCCGGCACCGCGGCGCCGTTGCCGTGCTCTGCCGCCGTCCCGACGGAAAACTGGCGCTGGTGCGCCAGTTCCGCAAGCCGGTGGAAAAGGTCCTGCTGGAGGTTGTCGCCGGCAAGCTGGAAGCGGACGAAAAGCCCGAAACCTGCGCCCGTCGCGAAGTGCTCGAAGAGACCGGCCATACCGTCACCGACCTGCGCAGCTTGGGCTTCATCCATCCCACGCCGGGCTATTCGGATGAAACCCTGCACCTCTTCGAAGCCATGGTGGATGCCGCGCCGCGGGCGCATCAGGCCGATGCGGACGAGGATCTCGCGACGGTCATACTGACTCCAGCGGAGTTCGAGGCCGACATTGCCGGCGGCGAAATCACGGACGCCAAAACGCTCTGCATCTGGCTGCTGGCCGGCTTGAAAAGCAGGAAGCCGGAGGTCGGAGATCAGAGGTCAGAGGTCAGCTGGCCGAAGAGGAAGGAAGAAGTTTCGTGAAAACCTCTCACCGAATTATTTCGCCTTTTTCGTCGTCCGAGATCCGACCTCCGACCTCCGACCTCTGATCTCCGACTTCCGCATTCCAATGTCATTCCAACACACATTAAACACCGAGCAACTGGCGGCCGTCACCGCGCCGGATGGGCCCATTCTGGTCCTGGCCGGCGCCGGCACGGGCAAGACCCGCACGCTCGTGCATCGCGTCGCCCATCTGGTCGAAACCGGTGTGCGTCCCGACCGCATTCTGCTGCTGACCTTCACCAACCGCGCCGCGCGGGAGATGCTCGAACGCACGCGCCTGCTCATGCACCGCGACGTAAGCGACCTCTGGGGCGGCACCTTTCACCACATGGCCAACCGCCTGCTGCGCCGCCACGCCGATCATCTGGGCTACCCGCACAATTTCACCATTCTCGACCGCGACGACGCCGTCAGTCTGCTGCGCCGCTGCATCCGCAACGCCAAACTCCCCCCCCGCGAATTTCCCAAGCCGGAAGTCCTGCTGGCCGTCAACAGCATGGCCTCCAATCTTGGCGTTTCCGCCGCCGCTCTGCTGCAAGACCGCTATAGTCAGTTGGCCAACTTCGGCGCCGACGTATTGAACGTGCTGAACGCCTACAACAAGGAAAAGCGCACGCTCGGCGCCATGGACTTCGACGATCTGCTGGTCAACGGCTTGCGCCTCTTCCGCGAAGAGGCCGCGCTGCTGGGTCGCTATCAGGAGCAGTTCCAGCACACGCTGGTGGACGAGTATCAGGACACCAATCCGATCCAGTCGGAATGGGTGGACCGCATCGCCGCCCGCAACCGCAACCTATTCGTCGTCGGCGACGATTTTCAGAGCATCTACGCCTGGCGCGGCGCCGATTGCCGTAACATCCTGAGTTTTCCGACGCGCTATCCCGACGCCAAAGTCTTCATGCTCGAAACGAACTACCGCAACGTGCCGGAGATTCTGAACGTCGCCAACGCCTGCATCGCCGGCAATCCGGAGCAGTTTCAAAAAATCCTGCGCAGCACGAAACCGCCCGCCTGCCGCCCGATCTGCGTCCGGCCGCGCGACGGCGAGCAGCAGGCGCGCTATGTCGCGGACCTGATCCCCCGTCTCGTGGCGCGCTACGGCGCCGGCAACGTAACCGTGCTCTACCGGGCGCATTCGCACGCCATGGAACTGCAACTGCAACTGACCAAATCCGGCGTTCCCTACGTGGTCACCTCGGGCATGCGCTTTTTCGAACAGGCCCATGTCAAGGACCTCTGCACGCTGCCGCGCCTGCTGGCCAATCCCGGCGACGCGCTGGCCTTCCATCGTCTGCTGCAACTGCTTCCCAAAGTCGGCGACCTGACCGCCGCGCGCATCTTCAAAAAGTTGGACGGCCGCTTCGATCTCGCCCAACCGGGCACGCTGGCCACCCTCCGCGAGGCGCTGCCAGCGGCGGCGCGCGAGCTCTGGGCTCCGATCGAGAAACTTTGCGCCGCGGTCGCCGCCGATCCCGCCGCCGTGTCGCCCGCCGAGCTGCTGCGCGGCTTCTTCGAAGAAATGTACGACGATTACGCCCGCACGGCCTTCGAAGACTACCGCCGCCGCGCGGACGACCTCAAGGAACTGATCGCCTTCACCCAGCCCTTTGCCACGCTGCACGACTTTCTAAGCGCCGTGGCGCTGCAAACCAACACCGACGCGGCCCCTGGTCCCGCCGACGGCGGCGGCGCGGAGGCCGCCACCGGTTCAGGCGCGCCGGCGGTGCGCCTGAGCACGATTCACCAGGCCAAGGGACTGGAATGGGACGCCGTGATCCTGCTCTGGATGACGGAAGGCATGTTCCCCTCGCCCCGCGCGCTGACCGAGGATGGCGGCAACGAGTCCGAGGAACGGCGTCTGTTTTACGTCGCCTGCACCCGCGCCCGCGGCGAACTGTACCTCTGCGCCCCGGAAGTCCGCCGCGGCTACGACGGCAGTCTGGCTTACGCCGCCCCTTCGCGCTTCCTGCGCGAGATTCCCGAGGGCCTGATCGAGGCCCAGCGAATCCCGTTTTGAGCAAAAAAGAGGGTTGACGGTCCCGCCGCCAGACGCTAGGATTGCCCGCTCACAAGTCATGGCCGCGTGGAAGTAAACGGGGCCTTATCGGAAGGGTCGCAGTAAATGGAAGCGTACGCAGTCGTTGAGACCGGCGGTAAGCAGTACCGCGTACAGGCCGGAGAATCGCTCGAAATCGAGCGTCTGGCGGTGGAAAAAGGCGCCCAAACGGACCTGACCGGCGTTCTGGCGCGTTCCGACGGCGCCGCCTTGACCGTTGGTACGCCCATGATCGCCGGGGCCAAGGTCACCGTCGAGGTGGTCGAGCATAAGCGCGGCGTCAAGGTCGTGGCTTTCAAGAAGCGCAAACGCAAAGCCTCCAGGCGCAAAGTGGGCCATCGCCAGGAATTGACGATCGTCAAGATCCTGAGCGTCTAACCTGAAAAGTGCGCCAAGCCGTCGCACAAGGAGATTAGTTTCCCATGTCACAAAGAACTGGCAGCGCCCGTAACGGACGCAACAGCCCCGGTCAACGCCTGGGGATCAAAGTCTACGATGGTACCAAGGTCACCGCGGGCAGCATCCTGGTGCGCCAGCGCGGCACACGCATCCACCCCGGATTGAATGTTGACCGCGGCAGCGACGACACCCTTTTCGCGCTCAAATCGGGTATCGTCCATTACGAGAAAGACGGCCAGCGCGTCCGCATCGAGGAATCCGCCGCGCCCCAAGCGTGAAAGTCCGCCGTTTTGTCGACTCGACCGTGCTCCATGTTACCGCCGGGGACGGCGGTAACGGGGCGGTCAGCTTCCGCCGCGAAAAATATGTCGCCAAGGGCGGTCCCGATGGCGGCGACGGCGGCCGCGGCGGTCATGTAATCCTGCGCGCCGAGCGGAACACCGACAGCCTGATCGCCCTCTTTTTCGAACCCCTGCAACACGCCGAAAACGGCGGCAAGGGCCGCGGCGCGCAGCAGCACGGACGCAACGGCCGCGACCTGATCCTGAACGTTCCCACCGGCACCGAGATCCGCCTGGCCGAGAGCGGCGAGCGGCTTGGCGATCTGGCCCATGACGGCGATACGCTGCTGGTCGCGCACGGGGGCAAGGGCGGGCTCGGCAACGTTCACTGGCAGACCTCAACGCACCAGACGCCCTTCGAGCATACCGACGGCGAAGCGGGCGAACATTTCGACCTGCGGCTCGATCTCAAGATGGTGGCCAATGTCGGCCTGGTGGGGCTGCCCAATGCGGGCAAGTCCTCGCTCTTGGCGGCGCTGACCAATGCCCGTCCGCGCATCGCCAGTTATCCCTTCACCACCATCAATCCGATCATCGGCGCCGTGGAGGAGGAGGGCGAAGCCTTGTACACGATCGCCGACATACCCGGTCTGGTGGCCAACGCTTCCCAGGGCGTCGGACTGGGCGACCGCTTTCTGAAGCACGTCGAACGCGCCGGCGCCTTGCTCTATGTGCTCGACATGGCCGGCAGCGAGGGACGCGATCCGTTGGAGGACTACCGGATACTGCGCAACGAACTGCGCCTTTACCGGGAAAGCCTGCCGGATGTCGCTTCGCTGATCGCGGCCAACAAAATGGACCTGCCGGAAGCCGCCGAACACCTGGCCGCGTTTCAACGCGAAACGGGCCTGCCGGCGATCCCCATCTCAACCGTCACCGGCCAAGGCCTGCCGGAATTACGCCTCCTGCTCCGTGAGTTAGTCAGCAAAAAGTGAACAGTTACGCCGCGTTCGCTTAAGCCTGCACAATTCACTGTTTACTGTTTACTGACTTCTCGGAACGGCAGCAGATCGTCCAGCGTCCTCAAACCCGCGAGCGCCATGACCAACCGATCCAGGCCCAAGGCCACGCCGCCCGACGGCGGCATACCCGCGGCCAGCGCCGCCAGGAAGGCCTCGTCGAGGGGATACACGGCCGATCCTTCCGCCCGCCGTTCGTTCCCCCAGGTTTCGAATCGCCGCCTCTGTTCGGCGGCATCGGTCAGTTCGCTGAAGGCATTGGCCAGTTCCAATCCGCCGGCGTACAGCTCCCAACGCTCGGCCAGCGCCGCAGCGCCGGGCTTGAGCCGCGCCAGAGCGCCTTGCGCCGCCGGATAATCCAGCAGCGCCACACAGCGGTCGCGCGGCAGCGACGGCTCGACGCGCCCCACCAAATCGCGTTCGAAACGCTCTTCATCGTAATGCGCCACCGGATCCCAGCCGGCCTCGCGCCGAAAAATGTCGCGCACGGATTCGACGATCCACGGCCGGCTGAAAATCTCCTCCCGAATCTTCAGCGCGCCTTCGTCGCGCAACCGCACCGCCGACGCCACCCGCCGCAGCAGCGCCTCGATCTCCGTCAGCATCACGCGGTAATCCGCCCCGGCGCGATACCATTCCAGCATGCTGTATTCGGGATTGTGCCGCTCGCCCCGCTCGCCCTTGCGAAAACAGGGCCCGATCTGGAACAGGCGCGGCAGGCCCGCGGCCAGCAGCCGCTTCATGTGGAGTTCGGGCGAGGTGCGCAGCCAGGCGTCGCCGGCGGGCTCGGCGTCAATGTGCCGCTCCATGGCCGGCACGGCCACGCGCACGGGGGTTTCGACCTCGATGAAGTCGCGCTCCAGGAAAAAGCCGCGGATCGCCTCGTTCACCGCGCCGCGCAAGCGCAGCACCGGCGCGAGCGCGGCCAGTCGTTCGCGTTCGTCCATACGCGACGCCGTCTAGCGGCGCAGCACGCGGTCGGAATACTGGCCGGTCCGGGTGTCGATCTTGATCGTGTCGCCCTCGTTCACAAAGAGCGGCACCGGCAGTTCGTACCCGCCGACGATCTTGGCCGGCTTGGTGACGTTGCCCGCCGCGGTGTTGCCGCGCGCGCCGGGCTGGGTCTCCGCGATCACCTTCTCGACGAAGGTCGGCAGGGTGACTTCCACCGGGTTATTGTTGAAGAAGAGCACCGTCACTTCGCAGTCCTCGAAGAGGAAGTAGCGGGAATCGCCCAGCACCGTGGCCGGAATGGTGGTTTGCTCGAAATTCACGTCCATGAAGATGTAATTGTCGCCCTCGTTATACGAGTAGCGCATGGTCTTCTCTTCCAAATCCGGCACGCCAAAGATATCGTTGGCGCGGAAAGCGCGCTGCATGGTCGTGCCGTCCAGCATGCACTTGAGACGGCAATTGTAGATCGATGCGCCCTTGCCGGGTTTGACGAAGTTGAATTCCGTGACAACGTAGGGTTTTTTTTCGAATTCGACCTTCAACCCCTTGCGCAAATCGCCCGCCGTGTACTGTCCTGCCATGTCGCTCCCACTTTCCTCACGCGAATTTGGAAAAGCGTTAACTTTACCCGATTTCGCGCCCACCTGTCAACCACGACCGAAGACAAAACACGATGAACTCGACCTGAACCCGAATTCCCGCCGCGGTAACGCGGTGGTGCGGCCGGCGCGAAACCGTATCGCGCCAGGGTACCCGTGTGAAATCAGGAGTGCCCATTCCCCCGCACCTTCCACCCTCCAGCACGGATCAGATGTCGAAGTACAGCGCGAACTCCCACGGGTGCGGGCGCAGTTCGACGGCCTGGCATTCGCGATTGAGCTTGTACTCGATCCAGGTGTCGATCACGTCCTGCGTGAAGACGTCGCCCTTCAGCAGGAAGGCGTGGTCCTTGCGCAGGTTCT
The DNA here is from genome assembly GCA_025360745.1 of bacterium. Lineage (GTDB taxonomy): Bacteria > Verrucomicrobiota > Kiritimatiellia > CAIKKV01 > CAIYGI01 > CAIYGI01. The sequence goes on along the minus strand of JANYBP010000072.1, from coordinate 4,489 downwards.
CCAGCGCCTCGCGCAGCGAACCCGGGGTCTTGGGCACCTTGGAGAGTTCCTCGGCCGGCATGTCGTAGATGTCGCGGTCGAGCGGCTTGCCCGGATCGATCTTGTTGGCGATGCCGTCGATCGCCGCCATCATGATCGCCGAGAAGGCCAGATAGGGGTTGCAGCTCGGGTCCGGACAGCGGAACTCGATACGCTTGGCCTTGGGCGAACTCGATAGCATCGGAATGCGGATCGAGGCGCTGCGGTTGCGGCGCGAATAGGCCAGGTTGACCGGCGCTTCGAAGCCCGGCACCAGCCGCTTGTAGCTGTTCGTCGTCGGACTCGTGATCGCCAGCAGCGCCGGCGCGTGTTTCAAGATGCCGCCGATCGCGTGCATGCCCATCTCGGAAAGCCCCGCATAGCCGTCGCCCGCGAAAAGATTGGCGTTCTTCTTCCAGAGCGAGAAGTGAACGTGCATGCCTGTGCCGTTGTCGCCAAAGAGCGGCTTCGGCATGAAGGTCACCACCCGGTCGTGCTTGCGCGCCACGTTCTTGAGGATGTATTTGTATTTCAGCACGTTGTCGGCCATCTCCAGCAGCGGCGAGAACCGCATGCCGATTTCGCACTGCCCGCCGCTGGCCACTTCGTGGTGATGCACCTCCACGTCGATGCCGATCTCCTGCAGCTTCAGCGTCATCTCGCTGCGCAGATCCATCAGCGTGTCCATCGGCGGCACAGGGAAGTAGCCTTCCTTGTAGCGGATCTTGTTGGCCAGGTTGGGACTCTCGACACGTCCGGTATTCCAGGCCCCCTCCTTGGAATCGAGATGGTAGTAGCCCTCGTGCGAATTCTGATCGAAGCGCACATCGTCGAAAACGAAGAACTCCAGCTCCGGCCCGAAGAAGGCCGTGTCGGCCAGACCGATGCTCTTCAGATAGGCCTCCGCCTTGCGGGCGATATTGCGCGGATCGCGGGTGTAGTCCTCGCCGGTCATCGGATCGCAGATGTTGCAGATCATCACCAGCGTCTTGGCCGCCGTGAACGGATCGACGAAGGCCGACTCGGCCACCGGCTTGATCAACATGTCCGATTCGTTAATGGCCTGCCAGCCGCGAATGCTCGAACCGTCAAACCCCACGCCCTTGTCGAAAGTGTCCACCTCGATGAATTTCGAGGGCACCGTCGTGTGCTGCCACAGCCCGGGAAAATCCATGAAACGCAGGTCCACCATTTGGATGCCCTGCTCCTTGATGAAAGTCACCACATCTTGCGCCGTTTTGAACTGTTTCATTGAATACAATCTCCATTCAGCGTTTTGAGATCATCGCGTGTTTCGTTAGTGCGCCCGCCAGACTGCTAAGCAGACTTCATGCCAATTAATACCACACAAAGCATTATCCCACATTACTCGCTCAACTTCACTATTTAAAGCAGGCAAATAGCGACAATCTGCGACGTTCGACTACAAAAATGTATCTTGCTCGCCTATGAGCGTGCATTCTTGTTGCTATTCCAAACGTTCGATGCTGACCTTTTCAACGGTCAACGGCCAGCGCGAATCGGTCAACAGCACAAGATGGAACAAGCGGCCTGTGGGCCACACCACAAGTTGCGCGGCCGGTTGGCCCTGCCGGAGGGTGCTCCAGCCCGGCCCTTCGCGATCGCCACCGGCATGCATAAGATCGAGCCAACCCACCACGCTCCCGTCCGGAGCCGGCGAGGCGTGCGCCAGTTTCACGCGATAGCGTCCCGGCGCCAGCGGCAGGCACGGACCATACAGCACGGGGCGTGGCGGATCGGGTTGGGCGGCGAAACGCACCGCGCCCGAGGCCGGATCGCTGGCGCCCGCCCGGAAAAGCTCCGCCGCCTTTAATACGCGCGTCTCGCCGGCTGCGGGTATGCTCCAGCCGCCCGCCAGCGCGATTTCGCCGACCGCGATTACGCCGGACAGCCGCGTCACCCGCAGGCGCGCCGTTTCGTAGCGGCCGGTCCGCGGCAGGGGCGCCGACACCCATCCATCGGAAACGGTCACGCGGAGCGGGGCATTCGAGGCCGATTCCGTCATCCCGGCCATGGCCACTTCGCCCGTACCGCGCAGGTACACCCACCAGTTTAGATCGCGCCGGTTGTCCACCGTTTCGGGCCGCGTCTCGAGCCACGCGCCGTCGCGCGCCAACTGTCGCATGCCCGGCCGCGCCGGATCTGGCGAAACCGGCTCCACCGCGTTCGCCCGCAAGGCGCCCGCCTCCCAGCGCCGCGCCGCACAGAGCGTGGAGACCAGCGTCACGGGCAGCATGTTCGTGCGGGGCTGATCGAGCAGACGAAAGGCCCACACGGGACCACCGTTCGCCGGTCCCGGCGTTCCGTCGTTACGCCGGGCATCGGCATCGCCCGCCGCCAGCACAGCCAGGCGCGGATGATTCAGCAACGCCTCCAGCGTCGCGCCCGCCGGGAAAGGACTGACTTTTTCCGGGAACAAATCCTCGTGCAGCAATAGATAGCGGATACCGTGCGCGAGCAGTTGATCCAGTTGCGCATCGTCCAGTCGCCCCTGGTTGACCGAGACGAAAGGCCGGAAAACTTTCTCCAGATAGTCTCGCGGCGCCACCGGGCTGTAGCCGTTCACCAGGCGGATGCGGTAACGCTCGGCCCAGAATTGATAGACCGACGATTGATGGGAATCGCCCGGCCAGAGCGGCGCCACCAGCGCCCTCGGCGGCGGACCATTTTCGCGCCGGGCGTCGCGCGCCACCGCCGCGTAGGCGGCCTGCCGGTCTTCCAGCCGGCAGAGCAAGGGATCGAAGCGCCGCGCATATTCCCACGTCATGCCCAGGCCCAATGCCAGACAAAGCGCGCCCACCAGCCAGCGCGGCCAGCGGACGGTCACGACGGAGAGCGCCAGCGCACCCGCCACCGCGCCCAGCACGGGCAGCAGGCAAAGGATTTTGGCCGATTGGCGGACCATGCGGAAGGGCGGCAGGAACTTGCGGGCGGCCGAGAAACAGCGTCCGTCAAAAGGCCCGTACGGACCCAGCGCCAGCACCACCACTCCGGCGGCGGCCAGCACCAGCAGCAGGAAAACCAGGGGACGCCGGTCCAATTCGCGGGGGCGGCGCATGGCCGCCATGCCAAAGCCCAGGCCGCCCGCGGCCAGCACCGCCAGCAGTCCATAACCCAGGTATGCCTGACTGCTCCAGTTCCCGCCATTCCAGGCAAAAAATTCCACGACATGCGGCGAAAAGAGCGCGATTTCGCGCCAATCCCGCGTATGCCCGATCGACGGCGCCACCATCTGTGATTGTTGCCACAAGCGGAAGGCCACCGCCGCCAGCCCCAGCAGCGCCACCGGGGCCAGCGCGCGCAGCAGGCGCGGCCATTCCGCGGGCCAGAGCCGCCGGCGGAAGTCGTTGCGCGCCAGCAGGGCCACGATGCACCAGAACGGCGTCAGCAAGGCCGCGAAAAAGAACACATGCTGATCGGTCCAGCAGGCCCCCAGCAACGCCAATCCCGCCAGCCAGCCGCCACCCGCGCGCCCGTCGCGCACCGCCAGGTCCAGCCCCAGCAACAGCACCGGCAGCCAGAGCGCCGCGAAACCCATCGGACTGCCGCCCAGCAGATTGACCCAGCGATGCGGCGAAAGCACGACCGCCAGGGCCATCAGCGCCGCGATCGTGTCGCGCGCCGTGTAACGCCGCGCCAGACGCCAGGTTGCCCAGGCCGTCATCCAAAGCGCCAGAAACCCCGTCAGGTTCCAGGCCCCCGCCTGTCCCAGCGGGCCGTGCAAAACACTGTAGATTCCCGAGAAGGGAAAGTAGTAGGGTTCCGGCTGCCAGCGGGCGGCATCGTCCGGACCGGTGTTGAATTCGAAAACGTTGTAGCCTGGGCGCACCCGGCCCCGGACCATGTCCTCAAAAAGGTTGAAGTAGTAAAGCAACTGCAACTGGTCGCCGGCCAGCATCGTGCGCACCGGGTTCGCGCCGCCATGTTCCGCGGCGGCCGGAATACAATCGCCCATTTGCCTAGGCAGCGGCCAGGACACGGCCATCCAAGCCGTCAGCGCGATCAACAAGGCCCCCGCCAGCGGGCCCATGCGTCCAATCCGTGATAGCCGACGATCCATTTGCGCTAAGGAGTAGCACAAATCGAAACGCAAGATCAAGCCGGCGGCGGCCAGCCCAAATCCTCGCCTAAGGACGTTGCGACCATGTTGCTGCCAAGTCTTTCGCCCTACGCCCACGCGGCGACGGAGGCCCGTCGCCCTCCAAGGAACGTCATCGAGACTTGCTAGAGGATTCTTCTGGAGGGCGGCAGGCCTCTGCCGCCACGTGGGCGCAAGGCGAAATGCTTATGGATGGAATGTCGGAACGACGTTAGCCCGTCTTTCCCCGTTCGCGGATAAAACCGCCATATTTCCTCGATTTCCGCTCAAAGGTCTGCCCCACATTTTTTCTTCAGATCTTCCAGTCGTGGGGGCGGCTGTTCCGGCAACGTCAGGTGTAACTGATGAAGC
>JANYBP010000061.1 GCA_025360745.1 bacterium | reverse complement strand
CCTACTATCAGCACCTGAACAAACTGGGACTAGTCACCCTGTGAACGCCCCTCGTGAAACAAAACCTACTTGTGGGAAGCCGGATGCGGGAAATCTGCACGTCCGGTTTGACGAGGGGGATGCCCGCATGAGCGGGCATCTCTACTCTACCGTGAGGCATCTTGGTTTACTTCACCTCAGCAGTTTTGTCGAATATAGAACATGTCCGTATATATGAAATCGGTTCACGCGGAGGCGCGGAGACGCGGAGCTTGGGGCGCGAGGGGTTACGTCTCGACAAGCGATTCCGACAGTACTAACGTTCGCTCATGCAGGAAATCCATATGATATTGACCATCTCTATTCTCGCCGGTGCATGCCTGCTCTGGCTTTGGGCTGAAATTAAAGACCGCACAAAGCGTTTCCGCATCACGCTAGGAGTCGTGACGTGTGTCGTCGCAGCCGCAGTCATCTTTCAGATGTGGTTTGTCTGGGGTTACGACAAGTACCACTACCGAGTCTCGCTCAGCAAGATCGCGATTCTGCTCAAGTCGGGGCAAACCGACCGTGTGCTGCGTGGACTTGATGTCTACACGAACGCATCTTACTCTGAGCCACTGATTTCATTTGCAGCCAGCTATAAGATGAATGTGGCGCTCGGGAATCCAGATGAAGGGCGAACAACGGGTCGCACTGTACCGCCTTCCGCTGGCGCGTCAGGCGGCCAGTGAACCCGGGGCGTTCTCTGCAAGAAAATGAAAGAATCACGGACATCCAGAATGGCAATCGCCAGTCTCGTCATGGTGGGCCTGACCATAGCCGCGTGGGGAGGACTCACGGTCGAAGAACGATCTGGAACCGGAAAGACATGGGTCACGGCGGCGTCAGGCATGGCGGTCGTGTGGGGACCAATTGCCGGATTCGTTCTGGCAGTCCTTGCTCTCTTGCGGATCAAGGTTGCGCAGGGTGCACTTCGCGGCAAAAGGTTAGCGATCGCCGGCCTAATCGGGGCAGCACTTCTCATCGCGGGAATAGTTGTTGCCGGAAGTCAACTGCCGATCCACAGATGAAGGAAGATGGAGGCAGAGAACCACGCCTCGCAACGTATTGCTCACCCGCGACGGGTTCGCAAACGGAGAGGCGGGGCGTTGTGTGCCGGGCAAGTCCCGGCTGCCAGCTGGTGTCGCGGAAGCAGGCAAGTCCCGTCCCAACCAGGTAACGGTGAAGGGGAAGGCAAAGGCAAGGGGAGGGCCGGTAACGGCGCCCTGGAACCCGCCTTCGCCCTGGCGGGCTACGGAGCGGTCTTCGAGAGGCCGCCTCGGCGCAGGCGGAAGGCGAAGATGTGGGCTGATCGCATAGACGAAGAGCTTCGAACGGTCTTTGTCCATCGCGCACGGGCTCATTATGGAGAGTGAATAATTGCGGGAGTGTGCTTGCATGAAAAATTTTGGAGTAGCGCTGGGGGGTGGGGGCGCCAGGGGGCTGGCGCATATTCTCGCCCTGGAGACGATTGACAACAGCGGCTGCCGGGTGTCCGCGATTGCGGGAACCAGCATGGGCGCGATCGTTGGCGCGCTCTACGCCTCCGGACTGTCGGGCGGGCAGATCCGCAAATGGTTCGCCAAGCTGGCGATCGGCAAGAACGATCCATTGAAGGATATTTTCAGGCGCAGGAAGGAAATCTATAAATGGCTGCAGGTCGCCAGCCCCCAGGTCAAAAGCGGCGCGCTTTTCAAGGCCGACGGCTTTATCGAATACCTGCTCGATGAAATTCATGCGGAAACTTTCGAGGAACTCAAACTTCCGCTGCAGATCGTGGCCACGGATTTCTGGAGCGGACAGGAAGTGATTTTCAACAAGGGAAAGTTGTTGCCGGCGATCAAGGCCAGCATGGCGATCCCGGGTGTCTTTTCGCCGGTGGCCTTTGAAGGGCGCGTGCTGGTGGACGGCGGTCTTGTGAACAATCTGCCGTACGACATTCTGCCCGCGTCATGCGACGGCACGATCGCCATCGATGTCGCGCCCGTCCGAGCGCCCGGCCGGCATCAACTGCCCGGCATACTGGATGCGGTGCTGGGCATGTTCGACATGCTGATAGAGCGCAACGTCGCCGCAAAACTGGCGCGCGGCGCGCCGACGATTTATATCCGTCCGGGGCTCTCCAACATCCGGGTGCTCGATTTCAACAAGCACGAAGAGGTCTTCCGCCAATCGGCGGCGGCGATGGAGGAATTGCGCGGGAAACTTGAGCGCGTAACCGCCGCTTGGAAAAAAGGCGCCGCCGTCAGTGTTTCGCGCCGCAACCGGCCCAAAGACGCTGGGGCGGCGACTGGGCTGAAAACGTAAGGTAGGGCGCTCTCGCCGAGAGCGCCGTCTAACAGCCTGTCACCCTGCGTCCTATGAGATGCTACTGTCCCATTTTCATTTCGGCGCCGGCGCCACCCGCGGCATGCGCGCGCAGGGCGTCGAGGAGGTTGGCCATATCTTCCGGGATGGGCGCGCTGAAGGCCAGCGGCGCGCCGCTGCGGGGGTGGCGGAAGGATAGTTTCCAGGCGTGCAGCATCTGGCGCGGCGCGGCGTCGGCCAGCGGGTCGCGTTCGCGGCCGCGGCGCCCGTAGTCGGCATCGCCGACCACGGCATGTCCGATGTGGGCCATGTGGACGCGAATCTGGTGGGTGCGCCCGGTGGCGATGTGGACGGCCAGCAGGCTGGTGGCGGCGAAGCTTTCGCGCGTTTCGTACTCCGTGACGGCGGGGCGGCCATGCGCCGGTTGCGCGCTCATTTTCTTGCGGTCCTGCGAACTGCGGCCGATCTGCGTTTCGATGCGTCCCGACGCCGGCTTGGGCCGGCCCCAGACCAGCGTCAGATATTCCTTGCTCACGCGGCGATTTTTGAACTGCCGCATCAAGTTGCTGGTGGCCTCGGCATTCTTGGCGGCGACCAGCGTCCCGCTGGTGTCGCGGTCCAGGCGGTGTACGATGCCCGGGCGCAGTTCCCCTCCGATACCCGCCAGGTCGTGGCAGTGGAAAAGCAGGGCGTTGACGAGGGTGCCGTCGGCGTGGCCGCAGGCGGGGTGGACGACCAGGCCGGCGGGTTTGTTGACCACGATCAGGTCGGCGTCCTCGTAGAGAATCTCCAGCGGAATATCCTGGGGCAGGAGTTCGAGCGGCGCCTGCGGGGCGGGCACGGCCACGCTGACCGTCTGGCCGCGCGCCAGTTTGTGATGCGGTTTGACGGCACGGCCGTCCACCAGCACGGCGCCGTCGCGGATCAGAAGCTGGGCTTGCGAGCGCGAGAGCCCGGCGCGCGCCGTTTCGCCCAGCCAGGCGTCCAGCCGCCGGCCGGCGGCGTCAGCGTCCGCGCTCAGCGCGATCATCGGCGCGGCCCCGGGTGCGAAGCAAAATGAACAGGCCCGTGGCGCAGAGCGCGGCGCTCAGCCATTGGGCGTCGGTGAAGGGGCCCCAGTTCAGGCGCGGGTCACCGCGCAAAAACTCCAGCAAGAAGCGCAGCGCGGAGTAGCCTATGCAATAAAGACCGAGCACAGCGCCGCGGCGCGGCCGGCGCAGGAAGAGGATCGTGAGCGCGATCCAGAGCGCAAGATTGCCGGCGGACTCGAACAACTGAACCGGCAGCCGCGCCACGCCTTCCATGACCACGGACCACGGGCCGGAGTTGGGAACCCCGTAGCAACAGCCGTTCAAAAAGCAGCCGATCCGGCCCAGGGCGTGACCGAGCGGCAAGGCGGTGACGACCAGATCCAGGACCGACGCCAGCCGTTCGCCACGCCGGGAGGCGAAGAGCCAGAGCGCGAAGCCGGCGCCGAAAAAGCCGCCGTAGTAGATCAGGCCGCCCTGATCTATGCGGATAATGCGGACGGGGTGGATGGAGAAATATTCCCAATTGGCCGCGACGTAGGCCAGCCGCGCGCCGACGATGCCTCCGATCATGCACCAGAAGACCAGATCCGAGGCGAACGCGCTGTCGTAGCCGACGCGCCGCCCCACGATGGTCAGGTGCAGCAAACTGGCGGCGAAGGCCGCCGCCATCATGACGCCATACCAGTAAATCGGATGTGTGCCGATCGTGAAACAAACCGGATCCAATGTCATGCCGAGCATGTTTATCGCCCCTTCAGGAGTCTTCGGGTGTCAGGTTTCAGTTCTTCCTTTTGCGTTGGACAACCGGCGCAACACTGTGCCATTATTGCGTCTCAGAATCAAGATACAGTGCGCCACGGTATGTCAAAGTCATCACCGGAAATCGAAACGGAACGGATCGCGGCGGTCGCCTGCGGGCATTGCCGTCAGATGCTGGACGTTTCGGCCATGGCGCCCTTCCTGGAATTCGCCTGTCCGCACTGCGGAACCCGTCAGGTCGTGCCGGCGCGTTTCGGGGGCTTCCTTTTATTGGGGCTGTTGGGGCGCGGGGGCATGGGCGCCGTTTATCACGGCCTCGACGAACAGCTCAACCGGCATGTCGCGATCAAGGTTTTGCAGACCTCGATCGGCGCCAATGCGGAGCTGGTGGCGACTTTCCGGCGCGAAGCCCGCTCCGCCGCCGCGCTGAACCATCCCAATGTTGTGCAGGTCTATTCGTTTGGCGTGGAGCGCGGACAGCCATACATGGCGATGGAACTGCTGACCGGCGGACGGCTGGACCAGATGCTCGCCAAGGGCGAACCGCTTGACGAGTCCTTCATCATGAACGTGGGGGCGAGCATCGCTCAGGGGCTGAGCGCCGCCAGCGAAATTGGCCTGATGCACGGCGACGTGAAGCCGGAAAACATCCTTTTCGACAACGGCGGCGTGCCCAAGATCGTGGATTTCGGGCTGGCCACCTTTATGCAGCAGCGGCAGACCGTGGACGGGGTCTGGGGCACGCCTTACTACATCGCGCCGGAGAAGGTGCGTCATCAGACTTCCGATGCGCGCTCGGATATTTACAGTCTGGGCGCGACGCTTTTCCATGCGCTGACCGGCAAACCGCCGTTCGACGGTGAAACGCCGGTGGATGTGGTCAAGGCGCGCCTGCTGGCGCCGGCGCCGCGGATCGAAACGGTGCGGCCGGGGCTTTCGCAGACGACCTCGGAGATTATCGCACGCATGCTGGAGATGGAACCGGCGCGCCGCTATCCGACCTATGCCTCGTTGTTGGGGGATTTACCCAAGGATGCGGACCGCCATTATGCCCCGGCCTCGCTGCGCATGAGTCGCGGGGGACGCGGTGTAAGTTCGAAAAAGATTCCCTCGATCGGCGGGGACGCGGCGGCGGGCGTCAATCCCAAGCTGTCCCACCAACAAACGGGCCGCGCGGTTTCCTCTTCCTTCCCATGGCGCCGTTACGTTGCCGTTGCGGGCGGAGTCGTGCTGGTGGTGGCGCTGGCGGTAACGATTGCGATGGTGGTGCGGAGCCAGCGGCAAAAGGAAGCCGATGAACTGGCCAGGCGGCAGGCGCTTGCGGCGCTAAGCGCCGCGAATGAAGCGGCAGCGAGCCAGCTTTCGGCCATTCTGCGCCAGCTGCATGAATTACCCAGCGCCGCGGATGTGGACAAGGCGATAGGCTCCGAGGCGCCGTGGTTGACCAACAAGGTCGGCCAACTGCTGGCCAAGTTGCCGCCGGAGGTCCAGGCGGCGCGCAGGGGCGATGCGGAGCGTACGATCGGGGCGATGCAGGCGGCCACCCAGTCCGTATCCCGCGCGTTTGGCGAGGCCAAGCGCATCCTCGCCGAGGCCCGCGTTCAGCGCGCCGCCATCGCCGCGTTGACCAACGCCGCCACGGATCGCAAGGCCTGGTTCACCGCCCTGGGCGCGCTGCAAATACAGGCCGTGGCGACGGTTTCGAACGGGCTGGTCGGCGTCAGCGCCGCGACGCAAACCGTGTCGCGACTGCGCGTGCTGGTGGCGGAGCTTGAGACGCAGCAGACGCTGGCGAACAAACAATTGCAGGCGGAGCGGGAAAAACAGGCCAAGTTGGCGCAGCAAGCCAAGCTGGAGGCGGCGCGTAAGAAGGCCGAACAAGCCCAGGCGGCGCTGGCCAGGAAGGAGCTTGGCGTTGTCGCCGACACGCGCAAAGGCGTGCAGGAACTGATTTTGCGCAACGACTTCCAGGAGGCGGCCAAGGTGCTGCGCGTTTCGGGCGGCGCGCTTGCGACCGAGCCGGGGCGCGAAGCGCTGGCCGTTGAAGTCGAGCGCTGCGAACGAATGGTTCAACTCAAGGCCTTTTTGGTGCAGGCGATCAAGGGTGAAGCGGCAACGCCGCCGCACAGCGGATACCGGTATGGGTGGCTGGTCGGCGGGATTCCCACGCTGGATGTTATCGGCGCCAGCGACGAGGCCGTCACCATTTCGGACCGTCAGGCGCCATGGGTGGAAGTCGGAACCGCCCAGATTCTGCGCTTCTTAGTGCACTATGTGGATCAAAATCAGGGTTTGGACCGGCAAACGCGCGCGACGCAATATCTGAATGCGGCGATTTACATGCTGGCCGTGGGCGGCGGCAACGAAAACGCCGTGGCACTGGCGGTCAAGTATGTAAACCAGGCGCGCGACCTGGATGCCACCCTGGCGCCGGCTGCCGCACGGCTGGCGCCGGCCGCGCTGCCTCCTGGATCCGTAAAATGAAATGCCCGAGCTGGATACCGCCATCCAAATCGCCCCTTGGCCGGGCCTCTCCCTACGCCTTTCTGCTGGCGGCCGTGGCGCTCGTGGCGAGCGGCTGGTACCTTGGAACCCACTATAACTGGCGCGCGGTCTGGGGGGTCTTGCGAGAGGTGGATATCGCGTGGCTGCTGGTCGGGGGGTTGGGCGCGGTGGCGATCCAGGCGACATTTCGCTCGTTGCGCTCCATGGTCTTGCTGCGCACGCTCGAACACCAGATTCCGTTTTCCGAAATTTACCGGACCACGGTGTTCGCGGCGGGGGTCAACTGTTTGACGCCTTTCCAGGCCGGGGAATTGTTGCGCGCCGAGATGTGGCACAAGCGCGGCATTACCCGGCACTCCGGCTACGGTGTGGTGGTGATCGAGCGTGTGCTGGATCTGGCGACCATCATTCTGCTGGCGCAATTGGCGCTGGTCTTCGATTCGAGTCTGCGGCCGGCCCTGCCGATTCACTATCTGCTGCCGGGGCTGATATTGCTGGCCGGGGTGGCGGTCGCCGGATTTCTGGTGCTGCGCGGTCTGGCCGCGAGCCGGCCCGCCGTGGATCGCTGGTATCGCCCGCTGCGGCAGTGCGCGACATGTCCCCGCACCCTGGCCATAGCGATTCTTTTCGGCCTCGCCGCATGGACAGCAGTCGGCGCCGGCTGGTGGTTTGCCTTCCATAGCACCGGCGCCCGTCTGGGACTCAGCCAGTGCATCGCGGCGCTTTCCGTTTCGATGCTGGCCTCGCTGCTGACCTTCGTGCCCGCCGGACTGGGTGTGGCGGAATCGTCCGTGGCCTTCATCCTGAGCTGCACCGGCGTGCCGCCCGCCACCGCGCTGGCCGGGGCGTTGCTGTTGCGCATCTACGGCGCCCTGCCGGCGCTCTTCGCGGTCTTCCACCTGGCCTCGCCCGTCTACCGGCACACCAAACTGCCGAGCTTCAATGCCGCGCCGGATATCGAGGGTGACGAGGAGGAAGACGACGAATAGCCGCTGCGCCGCCGGCTAGGGTTTCACAGCATGGGCGGTTGACATTGCAGGCGCCGCGCCTCCGGATGATGACGACCTTCCGAGGCACATCAACGAGCCATCCTGAAGGGCCAAATAAACCCGTCCGCCAGCCACGGCCATACCGTCGTACGACGGCGGCACATTCAACTTGATCTCCTTCTGCCGGGTCTTGCCGTCGGCCGTGGATTTGATCCACAGGTAACTGCCTTCGGCCTTGCCCTTCGAACCGCCGTTGAAGACGGAGCCCGCGAAAAGTGCGCTGTTGCCGGTGAGCGCCATGGCATTCACACGCGCCCACTCGATGTGCGGCTCCAACTGCGTCTTCCAGGAATAGTCCTCCGGCTTGAACGCATCGGCATGTTTGCTGGCGGCGTTGGCCGCCGGCTTGGGCGCCTCGGCTTTCGCGCGGCTGACGGCCCATCCCGGGCCCATCACCAGGCGATCGTTCCAAGCCAGCATGCTGCCGAAGACGCGGCCCAGCGCGAATCCGCCGCCGCTTCTACCGAACCCCGAGGTCCAGCCGCCATCGAGCATCCCGATCTGGCCATTGAACTTTTGCGCGGGCGCCAGGGCCGCGCCGGTTTTGGGATCCAGGCGCATCCAGTGCCAGACCAGTTCGCCGTTCTGAATCGAGAGCACATCCATGAGAAACGTCGTTTTCTCCCCCATGCCCTTGGCCCAGACCGTTTCGCCGGTCTCCGGCTTGAACGCCAGCAGCGCGATGCCGCCCAGCATCTCCGAGGAGCGCCCCGCCGCGACATAGGCCAACCCGTCGTGGACCAGAACCGACCCGGTGGCCGGCCAGGCCGATTCCACCACGCCATGAGCCATGATTCTGGTTTCGCGCGGCGCCGCGCGCAAGCGGTAGACCATCACGCCGTCCTTCGCGCGCAACGCATATACCCAGCCATCGTGGCAGCCCACCAGGAACAGGCCCTTGTAATAGGTCGGCGGCGTATCGATACGGCTGCCGAGCAGCGCGGTCCAGAGCCTGGCGCCGGTGGCGGGGTTGAGGGCCAAGATCTGACCGGAATTCAAGCCGGCGATCGCCACCATGCCGGCGGCCACGACCGGCGCCGTCAGCGGCTGGGGCGCGCCAATCCTGGAATCCCAGGAGTCCGCAAATTGGCCTTCGCCCAGCTTGGCGCAGGACACTTTCCAGAGCATCTGAAGTTCGTTGGGAACGTCACCGGCGCTGCCGGCGCTGCGTTCGCTGTTCTGGCGGTAAGTTGGCCAATCGTCGGTCGAAGGGATGTTTTCCACGGCCCCGAACGCCGGGCCCTTCTCGACCGGACGCGGCCGCGCAAACTCATCCGCCGCCGGTTTTTCGACGCCGGGACCCAGGGCCAGAAATCCGGTGATCTGGGCGGGGAAGCAGGCGCAGTTGTTCTGCGCGGTGTAGAACATGCCGTTGGCGGGAACCATTCCCTGGAGACAGGCGCCGCGGGCGCCCGTGTAGGAGAGCTTCGTTGGAGGCTTGCCCGGATCGTCGCCGTATAGCACAAAACCGCCACGGCGCGAACCGGTGACCATGCGGCCGCCGATGACGATCGGAGGCACGCAGCCGCCGACAACGTTAACTCCCGCATAAGTGGCGCCCAAACCGGGTCCGGGAACCTTGTTGCCGCTCTTGAGATCGTAGCGCTCCTTGGTGCACCAAAGTTTGTCGCCCACAATGGCGCGCGCCAGTGTGTTGCTGAGGCTCAGCAGTATCCTGCCGTCCGCGGCGGCGAGCACGAAGACCCCGCCCTTGTCCTTGGCCTTGGTCTTGGAAACCACGGCACAGCCGGGACCGGCGAAATTCAGGCAGAGATCGGCGAGTTCGCCGAAAGTCGTGTGCGGCACGCGCCACTTTTCCTTGCCGGTCGCCAGCTCGACGGCCACCACGCTCCGCTCGGTGGGCGGATTGCCCTTGTGCGTAAGCAGATAAAGCGTGCCGTCGGAGGTGACCATCGTCAGCACGCTCAAGGGCAGGGCCCATTTCGCTTTCCCGCTTTCGGCGTCGAAGGCCTCCACGCTGCCCTTGTCTGACGGCCACCAAACCGAGCGGATGGCATCGTTTTCGAAACCGTCCGTGTAGCTTGAGTTCACGCGCTTCTGCCAGCTTGCGACCACCACGGTGTCGCCGGCCAGCACGAGCCGGTACGGAGCGAATTTGGTGGGACAAACGGCCTCGATTTTTCCCGAGGCGGCGTCCACCACGATCATATCGTTGGTCCGTCCCGCGTATACCCGCCGGTCATTGGCCGCCAGCGGCCAGACATTGCGCCAATCCAGTTCCACCTTGCCGTAGCTTCCCAGGCAGTCGATCTTCCAGAGCGGGAAGCCGCAGTAGGCGTCGCGGGCTCTGAGCAAGGCCCGCCCTTCGCTGCCAAGGTCGTCGGTATTGATCGTAAAGCAGCGTCCGCCGGCCAGCACCACGGCCCGGCAGGAGGCGCAATTGCCGAAGCCGCCGCGGTCGGTCGGCACACCGTCCACCCAGCGCAAATCGATCGGGAAGGAGATCGCCTTGTCCGCGGACACCAGGTTTTCGTCCGGGCCGTGATGCGGGTGGGTCCACTCGTCCATTTCCTTCGGACGGGGCTTGATTGTCGCCACCCACTTGCCGCCTTCCTTCACGCAAAGCACGCCGGCCGGCGCCAGCACGCGCAGCAGGTCGGCGCGGCCGATGCCCTGCGCCGTCAGCGCGGCCAGCTCTTCCACCACGATCAGTTTGGCCAGGTCCGGCACGTAGGGCAGCGATTTGCCCGAGAATTTCTCCACCATGGCCCGGCCTGGCACGCCGCGCGCCTCGATGGCGGCCCGCGCCCGCGCCGCCGCCGCATCGTCGAAAGCCAGCCCATGCACCGGCATGCCGCCGCCCTCGGCCAGCGCGGCCGTGAGCCCGGGCGAGTCGGCGCGGCCGCAACCAAGCTGCAAACACAGCCCGGCCTTGATGCCGGAGGCGGCGAAAATGGCCTGGGCTTCGGCGGCCGACGGACTTGCATCGCCGGCCTGAAGATGCGCCGCCATGAGCGCGGTCGCGAGAAGAACGAGGGGTCGTTTCATGTGGATGCCTTGATCGATTGGCGGTTACAAACGCGCGGACAGTTTACGCCGATTGGCGTTTGCCGTCAAACCGGCCGCCCCATGAAGCAGCAATTCGCATTATGGCCTCTTGCGCAGGTCCGGACGACACGGAGGTCGTCCCTCCATTCACGAAAACACCCGTGATTCCCAAGTTTTTGGAGGGACGACCTCCGTGT
>JANYBP010000045.1 GCA_025360745.1 bacterium | reverse complement strand
TGCACCATCCGCAATCTCTCGCCGCCAGGCAACGGCCCCCGATGGGGGCCTCGCCTGTGACAATCCGCCTTGCTGTGTGTTGTGAAGAACATGTTTATTAACAACGAAAAAGTGTCAAACGCAAATCAGGACGTGACAATTGTCGGCACACTTAGTCGGGTATGCTTAGTCGCTTACACTTAATCGACTAAGACGGCGGACTAAGCGTAACCGACTAAGTGTGGGGACTAAGCGTCTTAGAGGTGGTAGGTGGTGGTGCGGATAAAATGGGATCTGAACATCCAATGTCCAACAAGGAATTTCAATGATGAAAGAAAGACAAAGAGTTGACTCATCATGGATTTCAATGGAATGGAAATTGGACATTCCTTGTTGGACATTGGATATTCTATCATGACTAAAAAAACCGCTCCTCCCGCTTCCGGCAGCAAGCTGGTCGCGATTCTCGACATCGGCGCGCGGGCCATTCGCTGCGACGTGGCCGAGTTGCACCCCGGCGGCGGCGCGACCATCCTGGAATCGCTTCAAAAAGCCGTTTCGCTGGGCAAGGACACTTTTGGCGAAGGGCGCATCGATCCGGCCTCGATCGAGGCCTGCGTGGAGATTCTCAAGGGCTTCCGGCATGTGCTCGACGAATACGGCATCGCGCAGCCGGAACAGATTCGCGCCGTCGCCACCAGTTCCGTGCGCGAGGCGCAGAATCGCGACGCCTTTCTCGACCGCATCACCGTCGGCGCCGGCATCAACGTGGAGGTTCTGGAAGACAGCGAGGTCGAGCACCTGATCTACCTGGCGCTCGACGACCTGCTCGAACATGAACCGGCGCTGCGCCGCGGCGACGTGCTGGCCGTCGAGGCCGGCGGCGGCAGCACCCGCGTGCTGCTGTTGCGCGACGGCTACGTCGTCTACTCCGGCGCCTTCCGGCTGGGGGCGCTGCGCATGCGCGAGTCGCTGGGCCTCGAACAGACCCCCGCCGAGCGCGTCTGCGAAGTGCTCGACGCCCACATTCACCGCACGGTGAACCAGATGCGGGAACTGATTCCGGCGGGCGCGGCCCCCGTCTTCGTGGCCCTGGCCGGCGACACCGAGACCGCGCTGCGCAGCCTGGTGCCCGGCTGGAAGACCGCGGAAACGGCGCGCATTCCCATCCCCGCCTCGCATCTGGCCGAGAGCGTGGTCAGAACGCCGACGGACGAACTGATCCGGCGCCACCACCTGCCGCCGCAGGAGGCCGAGACGGCCGGCCAGGCGCTGCTCACTTTCGACCGCATCGCGCGCTCCTTCGGCGCCCGCGAGATTCTCATGACCGCCCGCAGCATGCGGCGCGGGCTGCTCCTGAAGATGACCGGCATCCCCTCCGCCCTGGCGCGCTACGGCGAGCAACTGGCGCATTCGGCCAGGGAACTGGGACGCAAATACCGCTTCGACGAAAAGCACGCCGTCCACGTTTCCGTGCTCAGCCTGCGCCTGTTTCGCGAACTGCAGCCCGAGCACGGACTTGGCCCGTACGAAGAAGGGCTGTTGCGCACCGCGGCCCTGCTCCACGATATCGGCTCCTTCGTCAACATCGGCAGCCATCACAAACACTCCATGTATCTGATCGGCAACAGCGAAATTTTCGGCCTGCCGCGGCGCGACTTGAATATCGTGGCCCTGCTGGCGCGTTATCACCGCCGCGCCATGCCGCAACGCTCCCACCCCGAATATCTCGCCCTCGACCGCGAAAGCCGGTTGACGGTCAGCAAACTCGCCGCCATCCTGCGGGTGGCCGACGCGCTGGACCGCAGCCACCTCCAGCACGTACGCCACCTGCAATGCGAACGCGAAGGCCGCAACTTCGCGATCACCGTCACCGACCTCGACGACGTCACGCTCGAACGCGCCGCGCTGCGCGACAAGGCCGACCTTTTCGAAGGCATCTTCGGTTATCCGGTGGTATTGCGGACGGCGGCGTCGCAGAAAGGCGCGATGTTCCATGAATAACCAGGCCGCCACGAATTTCTTCAATCGCGAACTGAGCTGGCTGGCCTTCAACGAACGGGTGCTCGAGGAAGCCCAGGATGTCTCCAATCCGCCCCTCGAACGGCTGAAGTTCCTGGCCATCACGGCCTCGAACCTGGACGAATTCTTCATGGTGCGCGTCGGCGGCCTGCAGTCGCTGGTCGAACAGGGCAGCCAGGAGCCCGACCCGGCGGGCCTCAGCCCCGCCGCCCAGTTGAAGGCGGTGAGCGAGCGCGCACACGCCTTCGCGGAAGCCCAGGACGCCTGCTTCGGCGCGATCGCCGCCTGCCTGGCCGAGGCCGGCTTGCAGCGTCTGGTGATGGCCGACCTTACCCCCCAGCAGAGCCTGTATGTCGAGCATGTCTTCGATCACGAAATATTCCCGCTGATCACGCCGCGCGCCGCGCCCTCCGCGAACGAGTTGCCACTGCTGCCCGGCCTGGCGATCTGCCTGGCCGTGCGGCTGCGCGGCGCCGCGACCGGTCCGCGCGGACGCCGCACCCTGCGCACAGCCCTGCTGCCGCTGCCGCGGGCGGTCAGCCGGTTCGTCACGATCGAGACCGAAAAAGGCGCCCGCTATGTGCTCGTCGAGGATGTCGTGCGCGCCTTCGCGGCGCGCATCTTCCCGGGCGAGACGGTGATCGAAAGCGCGACCCTGCGCATCACGCGCAATGCGGACATGATCGTCCGCGAGGACCTGGCGGGCGACCTGCTCTCGCAAATGAAACGGGTGCTCGATCAGCGCCGCGAAAGCGCCTGCGTGCGCCTGCAACTCGACGACGACGCCTCCCCCGCCCTGCGGAGATTCCTGATGCAGGCCTTGCGCGTGCCGGAAAGCGAGATCTACAGCACGACCGCCCCGCTGGCTCTGGACGGCTTCTTCCCGCTGGCCATGCTGCCGGGGTTCAATCTGCTGCGCGACAAACCCTGGGATCCCCAGCCGCCGCCGCTGGCGCGCGCGGGCGAAGCGATCTTCGCCACCATCGCGCGCCAGGATCTGCTGCTGGCCCATCCCTACGACAGTTTCGACCCCGTGCTGCGCCTGGTCAGCGAGGCGGCCGACGATCCCGATGTGCTCGCCATCAAGCAAATCCTTTACCGCACCAGCCGCAACAGTCCGGTCGTCGCCGCGCTGGCGCGGGCCGCCGAGCGCGGCAAGAACGTCACCGCCGTCGTGGAACTGAAGGCGCGCTTCGACGAGGAGCGCAATATCGAATGGGCCCACGCCCTGGAACAGGCCGGCGTGCAGGTGGTCTACGGCATCAAGGGACTCAAGACCCACGCCAAACTCTGCCTGGTGATCCGCCGCGAGGCCAGCGGCATCCGCCGCTACATGCACTTCGGCACCGGCAACTACAACGAACTCACCGCGCGCCTCTATACCGACATCAGCCTGCTGACGGCCAACGCGGACCTGGCGGCCGACGCCTCGCTCTTTTTCAACACCATCACCGGTTACGCCCAGCCGGCGCGCTACCGCAAGCTGGCCGCCGCGCCGCTCACGCTGCGCGAACGCCTGCTGGAACTGATCGACGGCGAAATCCAGCGCGTCGGCCAGGGTCAGCCCGCCCGCATTCAGGCCAAACTCAATTCGCTGGTCGATCCCGGCTTGATCGAAGCGCTCTACGCGGCCTCGCAGGCCGGCGTGCGGGTGGACCTGAACGTGCGCGGCGTCTGCTGCCTGCGCCCCGGCGTGCCGGGGCTTAGCGAGAACATCCGTGTGGTCAGCATCGTGGACCGTTTTCTGGAGCACAGCCGCATCCTCTGCGTGGAACACGGCGGAGACCAGCAGTGGTTCATTTCCAGCGCCGACTGGATGCCGCGTAATCTCGACCGCCGCATAGAGTTACTGGCCCCGGTCGAGGACCCCGCCTGCCGCCAGCGCCTGCGCTTTCTAATGGACGCCTGCCTGGGAGACACCGTCAAGGGCCGTTGCCTGCAAGCCGACGGGCGCTATACGCGCGCGTACGATCCGGCGGTCGAACCGCGGCGGGCGCAGGAAACCCTCTGGCATGACGCCGTAACGCAGGCGCGCGCCAGCGAGGAATCGGAAAAAGGCAACTTCCAGCCGATCCGCCCCTCCAACGGCAAAAGGAGTTCACCGTGAAGCGATGCACACTCTGGCTGGCGGCGGCGCTGCCGCTGTTCAGTCCGGCGCCGGGCCTGACGGCGGCCGCCACGCCCTCCCTGGAACCCGGCGCCGCCGCGCCCGCCTATGCGGCCTTTCAGGAGCGCGTTGCCGGCCTCACGGCGCGCGCGCTGGCGGCGCACAAGGACGATTCGAACTGGTTCGTGCGCCCCGGCGTATTCGCCAGCGCCACCGGGCACACCGCCTGGGTCTATGGCCGCGCGACGGGACTCAGACCGTCCGATCCGGTCGAGTTCACGCTGATCACAACCAACAGCGGCCACGACTACGAAGCGCTTGTAACGGCCTTCGCCGGCGCGGCCGATCTGGCCGCGGCCATGCGCTTCATCGGGCTGCCGGACGGGCAGCCGGTTAATCGCGAGCAACCGCGCTTCTGGCCCAAGGGCGAACGCGTCAGGATGACCATCGAACGTTTCGAGGGCGACGATTTTACCGGCCGCGTCGCACGCGCCGACACGGTTGAAAGTCTGCTGTTCGACACCCGCGGCAGTCGCACCCCGCCCGCGCAAGGCTGGGTTTATACCGGCCCCAACCGGATTCCAGACCCGGCGGCGGCGGACCGCACCGTTTGCGCGGCGGACGTGGCCGGCCCCCAGGCCATCGGCGCGCTTTACAACGAGTCCGCCGCCATTTTCGACGTGCCGCGCCAGGCGCTGCAGGGGGAAGTTTACGGCGCCATTTTGCCCAACCCCGACGCGCTGCTCGCTCCCGGCGCCTGCCTGCGCGTGCGCATCGAACCCGAGTACACGGACGGGAGGCGGCGGGTGCATAATCTGGCGTTGACGGTCGCGGCGGCGGCGGGCGGCCCCGAGACGCTTAGTTTTAAACTGCAGGCGGGCGATCGCGGCGACGCCATGACCGTTGTGACCAACGGAGGCCGGAAGGCGATTTTAGCGGCCTTCGGACGCCTGACCGAGGCCGGATACGATCCCTTTGTGAGCGTGGCGTTCGACGCCGCCATGTCGGTTTCTAATGCGCAGGCCGCCGCTGTTTTCCTGGATAGCATCGAGGGTGAGCACGGCATCCGCGTCGAACCGCCCGCGCCCGGCGAACTTTTCTATCGCGCCCTGCTTCCGCCCGAGCGTTTCCGGCGGCGGGCGGACCGGCCGCAGCAGCCCCGCGAACTGCAGGTCCGGCTTAAGGACGGCCGGCTCGATGCCAGCCTGGTGACGATCGATGAACACTGGGCGGAAGGCGCCGTGCAAGCCGAATTGACGGTGACCACCGTGCCGGTGAAAGAGCCGTCCGGACTCTCAAAAATGCTCGCCACCGCGCCCCAGCCGCCCGTGCTCCTGGTTTTTGCCGACCCCGCCGTAACCCTCCAGCAACTGCGCCCCTACCTGTCCGCCGCCCGCCCCACCCACCCAACGGTGCATGTTTATACAGGAGCGCCGAAGTGAGGGGAGGGGTTCAGGGTTCAGGGTTCAGGGTTCAGGGTTCGTTCGCGCCGGCCGGACGGACGGAACAAACGTGAGACTTGATCGTGTTCAGCGTTGGGCGTTCTCATTGCCTCCTCCGTCGCTCACTCACCCGCTGATTTGAACCGCCGGATCGTCCGCGACCTTTTCGGGCGCGGTCGTCTTGTCTTCCTGTTTGTGGTAACTGGGCAGATAGCGGTAGTAGACCTCCAGCATCAGCGTGCATAAGCAGGTCGAGTACACGCTGCCGCCCCAGTCCCCGCCCTCCCAATGTCCATCGCTTTTTTGATTGGCAACCAGTTCACGGGCAAAGGAGCGGTTCCAGGTTTCCCAGACCTTTTCACCCTTTTGAAACTTGGCCTGGGTCACATAGTACCAAGTGTAGAGCGGCGCCTTGGCGGGCTTGCCGGCCTGCTCTCTGGGCCATTGCGGCTGCACACGTTCCAGATAGCGGATGCCGACGCTGACGCACGGCGAATTGCCGCGGCCAAGCAACTGTAAACAGAGCGTTCCGGCGCCGGTCATGCTTTCTGTCGCGCCCCCATTCGGCGCCACGCCGGGTTTGCCGGCATACACGAAGCCCGCGTTTTCGCCGGCGTTGGCAAAGGCATTTCTTTCGAGAAAATTGACCGCTTTGGCGAGCGCCCCATCCAGGCCGGGATTGGCGGCGCCGGCCAGCCTGGCGGCCTTCAATGCCTGAAACTGCCAGCCCGCGACGGACAGGTCGAAGCGGTCGCTTTTGGCATAGTTGTAGTCGTATCCACCCGTACCCTGCTGGCCGGCGATAATAATCTGAATGCCTTTTTCCACGGCATCCTTGAGGGAGACGATTCTGGTCATGGCATAGGCTTCGCTGATGGCATAGGTGTCCATGGCATGACCGTAACCGCGCCCGCCGTCGCCAAACATGCCGCTTTCCTTCTGCGTGGAGAGCAAATACTTGATGGCCTTCTCGACCGTCGGCGCGAATTCCGGATGTTCATTGTAATCGGAAGTTTCGTCATGCGCGAGAAAGGCCAGCAGCGCCAGCCCGGCCATGGCGGAAGGATGCGGATGAGCGCTGCCGGCATCGGCCCTGGTCCAGGACCCGCCTTCGTCCTGATGCGTTTTTAACCAGCGCAGGGCCCGCAGCACCGCGTCTTCGCCGGCAGGAATCTCCTTGTACTTGATCCGCGCCTCATCGCGCGCCTTCTTACCGCGATTGGCATAGGGATTCGTTGAAAGGCGCGGATTCTTCGTCAACCCTCCCGGCGGCAACCCAGGGTCAAGACTCGGAGGAACGATCGAATCCGGCATACCGGTATCGGCGCCCGCGCCGTCGGGCACAGCTGGTTTTCCCATCTCGCCCCACGACGCGGTTTTTCCCGTCAGATCGGAGGCCTGGATCGCCATGTCATTTTTTTCGGCGGGCTTGTTCTCAGCGCCCCGCGGATCCGTTTCGCCCCCTGTTATCACATCCACTCTCCGCCCCTCGCTGTCTGTATCGCCCACCTGCCCGCTTCCGCCATCCTTGCCGAAGATAACCGCCATGGTAATCAGCGCGGCAAGGAACAGTATTGTGCTGACACCCGGAACGATCACCCGTTGAATCTGGAAGATCGCGTAGCGGTGAGCTCCCGAATCCTTTGGCGCGCGCAAGCCGGCCGCCAGGTTCCGGAAATAGTTGCGAAGCGAGCTCGAGGCAAATATATCCTTTATGCCACGGTTCATAGCAGCCTCTTTCCTTCACTAACGTTCAGCACGGCGGTTACAGCGCGAATAGTGAACAGTAAACAGTGAACAGCGATCGCTGTCCAGACAAGATCGTCCGGGTTTGGAATACGTCAGCGATGCGGAGGGAGCGCCGGAGCAGACAGGTGTTCAGGGTTCAGGGTTCAGGAACCTGAGCCAGGTTTGCCTACAAGAGCCGGTTCCGTTTCGCGCTTTTCGCGCTTTTCGTAGTCCCGTCTGAACAGATTTCCTGAACAGCGAACACTGAACGCCCGTCACTGTTTACCGTTCACTGTTCACTGTTTATTGTTCACTTCTCCCTCACCCGCTGATTTGAATCGCCGGTTCGTCGGAAACTTTTTCGGGCGCGTCCGTCTTGTCTTCCTGTTTGTGATAACTCGGAAGATAGCGATAGTAAACTTCCAACATCAGCGTACAGAGACAGGTCGAATACACGACGCCGCCATGGTCTCCGCCATCCCAATGGCCGTCGGATTGCTGATTGGCGATCAGCTCGCGGGAAAACTGATTGTTCCAGGTATTCCAGACTTTGTCGCCTTTTTGAAACTTGGCCTGGGTCACATAATACCAGGCATACAGCGGCACCTTGGAGGGCTTGCCGGTTTTATCCTTACCGCCAGGCCATTGCGGCTGCACGCGTTCCAAAAACTGTATGCCGGCAGTAACACAGGGCGAATTACCCTTGCCCAGCAACTGCAGGCAGAGCGTGCCGGCCCCCGTCATGCTGATTGTCGCGCCTGTGTTCGGCGCCACACCGGGTTTGCCGGCATACACAAAACCGGAATTTTCGCCGTTGCTGGCAAAGGCATTTTTTTCGAGAAAATTAATGGCCTTGGCGATGGCGGCATCCAGGCCCGGATTGGAGGCGCCGGCCATCTTGGCGGCCTTCATGGCCTGAAACTGCCAGCCCGCGACGGACAGGTCGAAACGGTCATCCTTGGCGTAATTGTAGTTGTATCCACCCGGACCCTGCTGACCGTCGATGATGATCTGGAGGCCCTTTTCCATGGCCTCCTTGAGCGAGACGATTTTGGTCATGGCGTAGGCTTCGCTGATGGCATAGGTATCCATGCCGTGGCCATAAGCGTTTCCACCGTTGCTGAACATCCCCTTGGCGGTCTGCACCGAAAGCAGATATTTCATGGCCTTTTCGACCGTCACTCCGAATTCCTGGGAAGCCGGCGTTTCGCCGTGCGCGAGAAAAGCCAGCAGGGCCAGGCCGGCCATGGCGGGCGGATGGGTGGTATCGGTCTTCGCCCAGGACCCGCCATCGTCCTGATGCGTTTTGAGCCAGCGCAGGGCCCGCAGCACCGCGTCTTCGCCGGCCTGCGTGCCGCCGTGCGCGCGCCGCGCCGCCGCCCGCGCCCCGCCGCTGCCGCGATTGGCGTAAAGCCCCCTTAAAATCAAGGGACTCTTGGTCATCACCGGCGCCAGCACCGCGCCGGGCTCCGCCAGTTCGCCGGAGCCGGCAAAGCCCTGGCTGGCGCCCTCGCCCGCGCCCGCCGCGGAGTTGACCTCGCCGATCGCCACCGTGTCGGGCTGCTGCACATCGGTCGGCACGATCGGATTTTCGTCGGGCTTGACCTCGACATCCAGCTTGTCCAGTTCGATCTTCTCGACCTGCATCACCGTGACGGGGATCGTCACGTCCTGCGCCCGGCCGCCTTCCTTGCTGAACACCAGCGCCATGGCGATCAGGCCGGTCAGAAAC
>JANYBP010000044.1 GCA_025360745.1 bacterium | reverse complement strand
GTTTCTGACCGGCCTGATCGCCATGGCGCTGGTGTTCAGCAAGGAAGGCGGCCGGGCGCAGGACGTGACGATCCCCGTCACGGTGATGCAGGTCGAGAAGATCGAACTGGACAAGCTGGATGTCGAGGTCAAGCCCGACGAGAATCCGATCGTGCCGACCGATGTGCAGCAGCCCGACACGGTGGCGATCGGCGAGGTCAACTCCGCGGCGGGCGCGGGCGAGGGCGCCAGCCAGGGCTTTGCCGGCTCCGGCGAACTGGCGGAACCCGGCGCGGTGCTGGCGCCGGTGATGACCAAGAGTCCCTTGATTCTGAAAGGCCTCTATGCCAATCGCGGCAGCGGCGGGGCGCGGGCGGCGGCGCGGCGCGCGCACGGCGGCACGCAGGCCGGCGAAGACGCGGTGCTGCGGGCTCTGCGCTGGCTGAAAGCCAATCAGGACGAAAACGGGTCCTGGGCGAAGGCCGACAAGGCCAGCAATGGCGGGCATCCGCCCGCCATGGCGGGCCTGGCCCTGCTGGCTTTTCTCGCGCACGGTGAAACGCCGGCTTCCCAGGAGTTTGGCCTGACCGTCGAGAAGGCCTTGAAGTATCTGCTTTCCGTGCAAAAAGCCACCGGCATGTTCGGCGACGGCGGCAGGGGCTACGGCCACGGCATGGATGCCTACGCCATCAGCGAAGCCTACGCCATGACCAAAATCGTCTCGCTCAAGGAGGCCATGGAAAAGGGCATCCAGGTTATCATTGACGGACAGCAGGGGCCGGGCGGCTACAACTATTCGTACGCCAAGGACGACCGCTTCGATCTTTCCGTCGCGGGTTGGCAATTCCAGGCCATGAAGGCCGCCAAGATGGCCGGCGCCTCCAATCCGGGACTGGATGCGGCCATCGCCAAGGGCATCAATTTTCTCGAAAAGAACGCCTTCTTCGGTGTGGGCGAAAACGCCGGATTCGTCTATGCGGGCAAACCCGGCGTGCCGCCGACCGGGGGCTCGACGCCGAGCATGACGGGGGCCGGCACGCTCTGCCTGCAGTTGCTGGGCAAGGGCAATTCGCCCTGCGTCACGGCCGGCATTCAGTACCTGGAGCGAGTGCAGCCGCAATGGCCTGGCGGCAAGGATAAGGCCGGCAAGCCTGCCAGGGCGCCGCTGTACACCTGGTACTATGTGACCCAGGCCAAGTTTCAAAAAGGCGACAAGGTCTGGAATACATGGAATAATCTTTTTTCCCGCGAGCTGATCGCCAATCAACAATCCGATGGACATTGGGAGGGTGGCGATTGGGGCGGCTACGTGTATTCGACCTGCCTCTGTACGCTGATGCTGGAAGTTTACTACCGCTATCTCCCGAGCTATCACAAACAGGAAGACAAGACGGACGCGCCCGAAAAAGTTTCCGACGAACCGGCCATTCAAATCAGCGCGTAGAGGAAAGGACTTTATGTTCGATCGTTTTCGCATCCGCATTGCCGCCCTGGCGCTGACCGCCGCGTTTGGCGCCGGCTGCGCCACGCATGTGGCCATGACCTCCGATCCCAGCCCCGCCACGGTTTACGCCAAGGGTTGCGGCCGCGCATCTTATCAGTGGCGCGCCGTCGGCAATACCCCCCTGGCCTACAAGAGCTGGTACACCCACGAAATCGCCTTCGCCAAGTGGAGCGACGGCGTTCAGAGCGCGGTCCAGGATTTGCCCGGCGGCTGCGGCGCCGAGGGACAGACGCACTTTGTCAAACCGGCCGCCGCATCCGTGTCCGTCACAAACCGGCCGGCCACGCGCTGAGCGGAAACGCCATATGAAGGCAGGGCGCTTATGGACCGCGGGATAAAGGACGTATTCGCCTCGAACTCGTTGCGGAATTACTTCCGCGATCTGGCGGAGGGCTTGCGCAAGCCCAAGGATTCCGGCGAGTACCGCTACGCGGTGTTTCAGATCCAGCGGGTGATCGTTCCCGGCTTCAGTTCCGTGCTGTTTCTGACCGGCCTGATCGCCATGGCGCTGGTGTTCAGCAAGGAAGGCGGCCGGG
>JANYBP010000041.1 GCA_025360745.1 bacterium | reverse complement strand
CCGAGTTTCTCCAAAACGGACTATACCCCCGCCGTTTCCAGCGTGGAAACAAAAATCGGAGCAATTCTCATTATGGCCTCTAGAATACGGACGACACGGAGGTCGTCCCTCCATTCACGAAAACACCCGTGATTCCCAAGTTTTTGGAGGGACGACCTCCGTGTCGTCCGTATTCTAGAGGCCATAATGAGAATTGCTCCGATTTTTGTTTCCACGCTGGAAACGGCGGGGGTATAGTCCGTTTTGGAGAAACTCGGGAGTCGTGTGCGCGCCGAGACGAATTCGCTCGCACGGATAGAATGAGCCATGCTGAAGACTTTGATCGCCCTGCTCAACGGAAAGTATCGGCCCCAGCGTCATCGCGACCTGCTGGCTGCCGTCTGGGATCTCGAACGCTGGTTCGACACGCCGCGACAGCGGGCGTCAGCGGAACTGTCGCTGGCCGTCCTCTCCGGCGCCGGGCTCTCCGGCGCACGGCTTTCCGCCTATGCCTGCGACGGAAAGACCCGCTATCAGGACTGGATCGCGCACATGGCGTGGGACTGCACGGCCGCGCGACTGACGTTTGCCGATGGCGGAGAAGTCCTGGCCGATCGCACCGCAACGCCGACAGCCGTCACGTATTGGTCCGCGCCGCTGGCGGCGTCGCTTAATCCCGCCGTCGGACGGGTGATTGACGGCGACGCGCTGAAAACCATCACACCCGAGACAGTGGACGGAACATATCTGTTGACCGGCCGTTTGCCGGTCGAGCTGAAGCGGCGGCTTCGAGGCGCGCGGCCGCTGGCTATCGTGAGCGATTATTTGGGTAAAGGCCGGGGGTACAATGACGACACCACGAAGTGGATCAATGCGTGGTCCGATGCTCCGGACGGCTGGTACTTCCATGCGAACGACTCCGCCGCGACGGGATTCAATCTCTCCACCGCCAGGGGCAGGATGCTACGCGAGCGTCTGGCCGAAACCCCTGACCTCACGCTCGCCGGATTTTGCGACGCGCGGCTTTACGAGGGCAACGGTCAAAACGTCACCGCGCTGATCGAAGGCCAGGACCCATCGAAGGAAATCTGGATCTATGGCCACGCCTGCGAGACCGGCGCCCACGATAATTGCAGCGGAGTCACCATTCTGATCGAAGCGCTGCGGCTGCTGAATGAACTGATAGACGCCCGCCAACTGCCCAGGCCCCGGTTCAGCATCCGGATGATCGCGACCGAAGAGTGCCTCGGCATGACGGCCTTCGCCACGCTCAACGACGATTTGAAACGGCGCGCCCTGGTCGGCATGAACGTGGACGGCGCCGGCGACCCGGGCACGGACGAGGATCCATTCTTCATCCACTACGGCGGCCTGAGCAACCCCACCTTCGGCTGGGCCGTTGCCGCCCTGATCGCGGACGAACTCCAAAAGCTCGCCGGCGACAGTTGGCGGATGGGCGCCAAGCCCTTTGTCCCCACCGCCGACGACATGATCGCCGACCCCGGCTGCGGCATACCCGGAGTGTGGCTCGGCAAGGGGGCCAATTGCCTGGGTTATCATTCCAGCGCCGACACGCCGGACGTGTGCTGCGAGTCATCCCTGCGATACAACACGGTGCTCACGGCCTGCTGGGCCTATCTAATGGCCACGCTCGACACGACGTCGGCGGGCGCGCTCGTCGGCCCGGCGATTCAATGGATTGACCGGAACATCCTGCGTGCGGGGGACGACGACGCGGCCCGGCTCAGCCGCTGGGCGGCGGGACGCATGCTGCGCGATCTGAGCCGATGGAAGGTGGATCGCGCCGTTTGGGAGGACGCCGCGGCAAGCTATTGCCCGCCTGAGGCAGAGCCGCTGGACGGCCTCACCGCCTCTTCCGGGCCGACGTATCGCCGAACCGTCTGGGGCGCCTGCACGTTCGAGACCTTGGCTCACGAGCGCCGGGCGGGGCTCTCCCGATGGTCCACATGGCTGGCGTCCGGCCTGTATTGGTGCGACGGGCGCCGCCCGCTGGCAGCCGTCGAACGGCTCGCGCGGGCCGAGACGGCCGCCAAACCGGAGGCTTCCCTGAAAAAAGGTTTCGACGCCTGCGTTGAAGCAGGCACCATGACGGTTGATTTGAACTGCATCTGCGGGACGCCGCCAGCGCCCGTACCGTGAGCCTGCCGGTCTCGCGATAGCGACTGCGCCCGGCGGGTGCAGCGCCGGGTTCCGCTCAACTTGTTCCTTGTCACGGCCGGCGTGGAATGCGTATCCTATGCGCTGCAAACTTGGGGCGGCAGTAGTGTCCGCGCCGATGCGCAAGGAGGTCGTTTATGGGCTCTGCTTACGCCGCCGCCGGGGTGAATATTGACGAAAAGATGGCCGGCATCGAGGCCATCAAACGCATGGTGAAACGCACGGCGACGCCGGGCGTGCTGAGCGGCATCGGGCCCTTCGGGGGGATGTTCCGTTCGCCCGGCGCCGACGCCATTCTGGTGGCCAGCACCGACGGCGTCGGGACCAAACTCAAGATCGCCGCCCTGGCCGGACGCCACGACACCGTCGGGCAGGACATCGTCAACCATTGCGTCAACGACATTCTGGTGCAGGGCGCCGCGCCGCTCTTTTTCATGGATTACATCGGCACTTCCAAGGTGGACCGCCGCGTGATGCGGGACATCGTCGCTGGGCTCTGCAAAGCCTGTAGCCGGAACGGCTGCGCGCTGCTCGGCGGCGAAACCGCCGAACTGCCGGACACATATCCGCCCGGCGAGTACGACCTGACAGGCACGATCGTCGGCAGCGTGGCACGCAAGTCCGTTATCACCGGCGAGGGCATCCGGGCCGGCGACGTGATCATCGGCCTGCACTCCAGCGGATTGCACACCAATGGTTATTCGCTGGCCCGCAAGGCGATCTTCGAAACGGCCGGACTGACGGTAAGCGACCGTTTTCCGGGTACGGGGCGCAGCGTGGCCGATGTGCTGCTGGCCGTCCACCGCAGTTACTTGAAACCCGTGCAAGCTCTGATGCGCGCCGTGCGGGTGCAGGGCATGGCGCACATCACCGGCGGCGGGTTCCCCGACAACCTGCCGCGGGTGCTGCCCAAGGGCGTGTGCGCCGAGGTACACCGCGCGGCCTGGACCGTCCCGCCCGTCTTTCGCTTCATTCAGGAGCAGGGCCGGGTGGAACGCGACGAGATGTACCGCGTTTTCAACATGGGCATCGGGATGGTGGTCATGGTGCGCGACGTGGACGCCGCCAGGGCGCTGGCCGCGCTGGGACGGGCCGGCGAAAAACCGGCCATCATCGGACGCGTGGTCAAATGCAGTTCCGCCGTGCGTTTACTCGGGTAGATCAGGCACATGATCAGGCGACACATCCAACGCGCCATGGTTGGATTGTTGTTGCTGGCCGGCGCCTGCTCCGCGCCGGCCGGGCAAATCAGGCTGCAGATCACCACCAGCGCAACGGCCTCAACCAACTTCGCCCTGTTCGATGTCGCCATCGCTAATAGCGGTGACAGCGCCGCGCGGCAGGTAAAGCCGGTCATCGAGTTCGAAGGTGTGCGCGTCGCCGACGGCGGCAGCGCCGAAATTGCCGCGGGCGAAAGCGCGTCCGCTACGCTGCTCGTCACCAATACGCCCGCCGGCGGCGGCGTACATCATGCGCTGCTGACCGTTTACTACGCGGATCAAGCGGGGCAGAAATACTCGACGGTCTGCGCCGTGCCCGTCCACCTGACATCCCCCGCCCCGCCAATGCTCGTGACCGGCACGCTTGCGCCGCTTAAAGTCAGACGGCACGGAAAACTCGATCTGACGCTGGTGTCCACCACGGACCAGACCCTCCCGGTCTGCGTGCGGCTGACTTTGCCGGATGAGCTTGTCTCCGATGCCGCGATCAGGACGCTGGCCCTGCCGCCCGGCGCAATCGCGCATCTGTCGTTTGACTTAAGCAACCAAGGCGCGGCGGAGGGCAACACCTATCCTGTGTTTGCGATCGTAGATTATCTCGCGGATGGTCAGCACCAAAGTCTGGCGGCATCCGGCAGTGTGACAATCCTACCGGCGGGAATCGCCGGAATCCAACTGGCGGAATGGCTGGCCGCTGGCGCCATCGCGCTGGCGCTGGCTTTCGCGGTCGCACAGTTCCGGCGGCGCGCCAGACGTTTCGTCTGGAGCGGTCTGAATGGTGGCGCGCAAACCAATCTTTCGGCGTGGCAGACGACCGGTGTGACGGCGCTGCTGCTGGCGGCGCTGGCGGTTTTTATGACGCTGCACTTTCCGCTCAATCTGGTCCTGACCGACACAACCACGGTGGGCGGCGACACACCGGCGCACAATTACCTCGCCTCGCACATGCGCGCCGAACTCTTTGGCCACGGACGCCTGGCGAGCTGGGCCTCGGGCTGGTGGTGCGGCTTCCCGATGTTCCAGTACTACTTCTGCCTGCCCTACGTGCTGATCGCTTTGGGATCGTTCGTCGTCCCGTTCAACATCGCATTTAAACTGGTGACGCTGCTGGGCTTTTTCGCGCTGCCCGCCTGCGCCTATGGCGCGGCGCGCTGGTTGCGTCTGCCCCGCCCCACCCCGTGGCTGCTGGCGGTCGCCATGCTGCCCTTCCTGTTCGTCCGCACGCACTCCATGTGGGGCGTTAACGCGTCGAGCACATTGGCGGGCATGATCAGCAACAGCCTCAGTTTTCCCCTGATGCTGCTGGCCGTGGCATCGGCCTGGCGCGACGCCGAAGACGGCCGCTATCGCCTGCGCTCGCCGCTGCTGCTGGCCGCGGTGCTGGCCTCGCATTTTTTCACCTCGGTCATGGCGGGACTCGCTTTGCTGATCGTGCCGTTCCTGCTCGGTCCGGCCAAGGCCCGCCGCGCGCTGTGCATACTGGCAGTCGAGGGCGGCCTGGCGTTGCTGCTGATGGCCTGGTGGCTCGCGCCTTTGTTCGCCAAGCGCGCCCTGAGCATGGAATTCGGCTCCCCCTGGGATGTGTCGCTGGCGGACACGCTGCCGCATTATGTTCTATGGTTGACGCCGTTCCTGCTGCTCGCGCCGCTACTGGCCGTCCGGCGGCGCGTTCCGTCCGTCGGGCTCTTCATCTGGATGCTCTTATCGGCGCTGGCGCTCTTCCAATGGGGCGAACGGCTCTCGCCGGTTTTCGTCAACATCCGCCTCTGGCCTTTCATTTTCTTTGCGCTGCTGGCGCTGATTGCCTGCGGACTGGGCCTCGGACTGTCCCGCGCACGCTCGGCCGGTCTGGCGGCGGCCGCAGCCCTGCTGGCGGCCATGGCGTTGGTGACGGCGAGCGAGAACGATCCCCGCCCTCAGGCGGCCGCGCCGGCCCTGCCCTGCGCGCGCTGGAATTACGAGGGACTGGAGCGCAAGCCACTGTGGCCGGTTTTTCGCGATCTGGTGCTGCCGCTCGACGGCACTCCGGGCCGGCTGGCCAATGATCTTTCGGACGATAACAACGCCTTCGGCTCGAGCCGTATTTTCGAACTCGTACCGCATCTGATTCGTAAACCGATCCTGGAAGGCGGTCTGGTCAACTCCGCGCTGGGCGCGATGTTCGCCTACTATGTGCAGAGCGAAACTTCCCAAAGCTGCGCCGGAGCGCCGCCGTTCGTAAAGACAACCACCTTCGATTTCACCAACGCCACGCGTCATCTGCGGCTCTTCAACGTCAAGCATTTCATCGCCCGCTGGCCGGCACTGCAGGCGGCGCTGCGCGCTTCGCCAGACTGGCGTTTCCTGCGCGGCACGAACGGCTGGGAACTCTTCGAATTGCAAACGCACGACGGTCGCTACGTGACAATTCCAGCCCGCTGGCCCGTGGCGGCGGTGACAACCAACGCCAAACTCGACGCGCTGGCCTGGCTGTATGCGCCCGCGGCGCTGACGCAACCGGTGGTGCTGGCGCCGGACGGGAGCGACGTCGTGCTTCCCGAAACCGGCCGGCCATGGTCGCCGGACGAGTATCGTCAATTTCTCGCCGCTGCCGGGCGGGCCGCTGGGCCGCGCCTTGGTCCGTGGGTGAACCTGCCGCTCGCGGGGGCCGTGACCGAGGAATCGGTGGAAGATGACCGCATCAGTTTTCGTACTACCGCCATTGGCTATCCGCACCTGATCAAAGTCACATGGTTCCCAAACTGGAAAGTGCGCGGGGCCGCAAGGGTCTATCCCGTTACACCCGCTTTTATGCTGGTCTACCCCGAGCGCGAAAAGGTCGAGTTGGTGTATGGATCGGTCTGGAGCGACCGGCTTGGACGCGGGCTCACGGTACTCGGAGTGCTGCTTGCATTGCTTCTGGTCGTACGCAACCGGGGCCCGCGCGAAGGCGGCGGCTGGCCGGGAGCGGCGCGCTTGTTGAAA
Source organism: bacterium (assembly GCA_025360745.1). Classification (GTDB taxonomy): domain Bacteria; phylum Verrucomicrobiota; class Kiritimatiellia; order CAIKKV01; family CAIYGI01; genus CAIYGI01. The sequence continues at coordinate 19,834 of JANYBP010000041.1, read as the reverse complement.
TTCCTGGACGCCACTTTTGGCGCCGGACTCTGCTGGCTCGCCGGCGGAGCGCACTTTGTCGCATGGCGCTGGAAAGACGACATGCCGGACATGTCGCCGGCGACGCTCCGGCGCGTGCTGGTGATCCGGCCCGGCGGGATGGGCGACCTGATTCTGCTGATCCCGGTATTGCGCCGCCTGCGCGCGGCTTGGCCGCGGGTTGAGATCGACCTCGTCTGCGAGCAGCGCAATGCGGCGGTGATGGCGCTGGCCGAATTCAAGGTGCTGCTGCTGCCTTACGACCGCAACCCCTGGCGTTTGCTGTCGCATCTGCTGCGCACGCACTACGATGCCGCGCTCGACACCGAACAGTTCCATCATTTCTCGGCGCTGCTCGCATGGCTCAGCGGCGCGCGCTTCCGCATCGGATTCAAAATCGTTCCGGCCCGCAATCTGCTCTACACCCACCTCGTGCCGTACGCCCTGGATGACTACGAAGGCTGTGAATTCGGGCGTCTGCTCGACCCGCTCGGCGTACCGGCGTGCGATTATCGGCTGGCCGGGGCGCTGTGCGTCCCTGACAGCCCGCTGCCCGTCGCGGCGGCCTCCCGGTTCGAACGGGCGGCCGCACAGGGCGCCCTGGCCGCAATTTATGCCGGCGCGAGCACACGCTACAAGCAATGGGGCGCCGCGAATTACGGCGCATTGATCAGACGGCTTGTCGGCGAACGGGGCATGAGCGTGGCGCTGCTCGGCGGCGCGCACGATCGCGAAGCCTGCGCCGCGGCGGCGGCCGCCGCCGGAGCGCTGCCGGAAGGCCGCGTGGTCGTGCTGGCCGGCGAACTGCCGCTGGCCGGGACGGCCCAGGTCCTGCGCCGCGCGCGCTTGTTCGTGGGCGGCGATTCCGGCCTGGCGCATCTCGCGCAGGCGCTTGGAATTCCGGCTGTGGTGCTCTTTGGACCGAGCGACGCGCTGAAATGGGGCGGACGCGGCGATCGCGTACGGATCGTGCAACGCCCCGTGCCATGCGCGCCCTGCTTTATCTTCGGATACCACAAACTCTGCCGCCACTGGCGGTGCATGCGGGGCATCGCCGTGGACGATGTGCTCGCCGCCTGCGCCGCTTTACGCAGCTCCGGCGGGGAAGCGGTTTTTCTTGACGCCGGCGACCGGTGAACGTAGGCTCTGCTTCGGATAGAGGCGAAACCTTCAATTCGGGCAGGAGCTTGAATCATCATATCCAAGCAAATCAACGTCACGATCTGGAATGAATTCCGTCACGAGAAGACGAAAGAGAGCGTGAAAAAGCATTATCCGCGGGGCATACACAAGGCCATTGCCGACGGTATCGGCGCGGACGATCTGAATATCAGGCTGGCGGCGCTCGACGATCCGGAACACGGCCTGAGCGAAGAGACGGTCAACGCCACCGACGTATTGATCTGGTGGGGGCATTGCGCCCACGGCGAGGTCAAAGACGAAATCGTCAACCGCGTGCATAAACGCGTGCTTGAAGGCATGGGGCTGATCGTGCTCCATTCCGGCCACTTTTCAAAAATCTTCAAGGCGCTGATGGGCACCAGCTGTTCCTTGAAATGGCGCGTCGCCGGCGAGAAGGAACGCCTCTGGAACATCGAACCGTCTCATCCTATCTCACAGGGCATCGGCGAATATTTCGAACTGCCCCACGTTGAAATGTACGGCGAGCGTTTCGACATTCCGCAGGACGGCAGGATCATCTTCATCTCATGGTTCGAGGGCGGCGAGATATTCCGCAGCGGCGTGGCGTTCGAACGCGGCCACGGCAAGGTCTTCTATTTCCGCCCCGGGCACGAAACCTACCCCATTTTCTACGACAAAAACGTGCTGAAGGTGCTCGGCAACGCCGTGCGCTGGGCCAGACCGCTGATTTATCTGGCGAACACCGCCACCAACGTCAAGCCGCTGGAGGTAATCCATTCGCAAGATCCCAATAACGTCAGCGTCGGCGCGGGCATCGCGCAAAACGCCAAAGGCAATGGCTAAGGTTTGGCCTTGGTAAAGAGCAGCTTATCCCGGAAGAGCTCCGCTTTGGCGCGGTTGTCCGTGATGGCTCCGGCCAGTTCGCCGGACGATTTCAGTTCCTTATTCACGACCTCGGTGTTCAGCATGCGCACGGTCAGCGCATCGCCGGTAACCGAGTAGTCGGCGAACTGAAACACCCGGGGATCCTCGGGGACTCCGCCTCGGGCGGTTCCAAACCATTCCAACTGTACGATGGTCAGGTCGCCGGCGCGGCAAAGGCAGGCCTTGGCAAACATGGCGTCCTTGGAATCCGACGGGAACGAGACCAGGTACTCCCGTTCGTTGAGCGGCAGCACCAGCAGGCGCTCGCTTTGTCCGTCATCCTTCGGACGCTGCCAAAGCCCCACCAGCGCGGCGTCGATATTCAACGCCGGTTTTTTAGCCAGCGGCACGGTGTAATCGCAGCCGGCGAGCGCCAGACAGGCGAGCAGGAGCGAAAGCTTTTTCATCGAGCCGACTGCCGCTTCGCCACTTCCGCCACATGTGCGCCTTGGAAGCGGGCGATTTCCAGTTCGTTCGCCGACGGCTGCCGGCTGCCATCGGCGGCGGCCAGCGTGGTTGCGCCATAGGGCGTGCCGCCCGTGATTTCGCTCATGTTCAGCAGCGCCTGGCAGGAATAGGGCGTTCCCACGACAATCATGCCATGATGCAGGAGCGTCGAATGGAAGGAGGTAATCGTGGTTTCCTGTCCGCCGTGTTGCGTGGCGGTGGAAGCGAACACGCTGCCCACCTTGCCGACCAGGGCTCCGGTCATCCATAACCGGCCGGTCTGATCGAGAAAATTGCGCATTTGCGCGCACATGTTGCCGAACCGGGTCGGCGTGCCGAAGATAATGGCATCGTATTCCGGCAGTTCGTCCACCGTCGCAACCGGCGCCGCCTGATCCAACTTGGCGCCGGCCTTGCGCGCCGCCGCTTCCGGCATCAGTTCAGGCACGCGTTTGATGACGACTTCCGAGCCTTTGACGCCGCGCGCGCCCTCGGCCACGGCTTTGGCCATGGTTTCGACATGTCCATACATGCTGTAGTAAAGAACCAGTATTTTAGCCATCTTATGCCTCCCTCAAGAAAGTAAACTGTCACTTCCGTCCGCCGATGTCAATCATCGGCGAGCGGTAGCGAATTTCCAGGGAACGAAGCGGCCCGCCGAAGGGCGCGCAGATGTCGGCCGTGATCTGCAGGTCGTGGATGCGGTCCAGAACGCGGAAACCATGCTCGCCGCCGGACGCCAGGGGTTTGCCGTCCCAAATCACGGTCTCCAGTGTCGCGGGCTTCTTGACGCGGACCATGATACTGAAGCGCTCCGGGTTCTTGCCGTTTACGGTCTTCGAGAAGACTCCCACCTTGGCCAGGCGTTCCACTCCGTCGGAGCCTCTCGATACCATGGCGAAATTTTCCCGCAGGAAACGCGTCAGTTCCCCGCGGCTTTGCCGCCGTAATTCCGCGGTCTGCCCATGCGCCAGAAGCCCGCAAAGCCGGAAGCCCGAGACCAGGCTGTTCGGATAACCGGTATAACCCAGGCCAAAGCGGTCGTTTCCGCCGTATTCGAGCAGCGTCAGCAAACGCAGCAAGCCAACCTCGCACCACTCCTGTTCGCGGTAGTAGCGTTCGATGGCCTCGAGACCGAAGGCCAGCGTGTTCATCTCGAAGGCAAGTTTCTCCCCCAGCAATCCCGTCGCGCTCCTGGCGGGATCGATGATGGGCGCAGGCTGGACTTCGCAAACCGGATATCCGGCAGCCTCCGCCGCCTCGCTAGCCTCCTCCGCCATCCGGAAGACGAAACCGCGATTGGCCGAAAATCCCAAAACGGGCGTCACCCAGATACGATCGTTCATGCTGCCGCCGGAGAGTCCGTGAATATCGACAAAGCAATCCGGCTCGAAGGACAGCGCGAACTTTTCGAGCGCGGCGCTTTCAGGCGCCTGAGGCGCCCGGTCGAAATGATAGTCATGGGCCGAATTTACATCGTCGGCGTTGTGATACGAGTCCGCCTGGGCCCCATCCGGATTGCCGCATGGAACAACCGCCACTTCCTGGAGACGCAGCAGATCACGGGCACTGGAAGCGTCGGACAAAAGAAAACGCATCAGCGCCAGAGCGATCGCGCGTCCGCTCTCCTCGTTGCCGTGCTGGCCTGCGACAATCAGCGCCCGCTGCTTGTCGCCATTGCCGGCGCCGGCGTCGCCAAAGATCACGCACGGGATTTCCCGGCCTTTGACCGAATGCCCAAGGGGTAGAACCCGAACGTTCGGAATTTGCGCGTCCATGCCCCGGATGAAGCGCATGACATCTTCATAATCGGGATGTGCGGATTTGGCCATATGCGCGACTTTCCTGTAAACGACCGGGCGGATTATACGAATTTTACCTGCGCCAGGCCATAGACACGCGGGGTGAACATGCGGAACACCGCTTCCCCACCCTCGATCGTCACCGGCGCGTTTTTGCGCGGGTGTCCTTCATCGTCACAGTGCACCAGTTCCAGTTTCGCGCCCTTCCGTCCGGCAGGCATGGCCACGCGCACCGTCATGACCGGCGCGACATTCGCGGCATTGTAATTGACGAAGTGCAAATCCAGACCGCTATCGCGTCCTTCCGGCGGCACGATCGCCTCCAGGAAAACAGCGTCGTTGCCGCGCGCGCGGAAACTGAGCGGCTGGCCCCCGGCGGCGTCGTCCACCGCCTGCAGGAAAAGCGCCCGGTCCTTGACGGGGCTGATTTCCGGCCAGACCGCATGCCAGTCGTCGAAGCTCCACTTTTGGTGTACATCCCAGGCCGGCGCGCACACGAAACGGCCCTTGCCGACCGTGGCGCGTTCGTAGCGGCCCTGCGGCGCGTGACCCAGCCAGCGCGTAAAGGCGTGGCCGGGATCGCGCGCGCGCATCCATTCGTTGCACATCCCCGCGTCGCCGGAGGCGATCACGCCGCCGCCGGCAAGCATGAACGCGTCCAGCCGGTCGAGCCACTCGTCGGAAAGCGCCTGGATCTCCGGCAGGGCGACGATGCGGAACTCGCCGAGGGCATCCTTCTGGCGGTCGTAGATGATGCCCCAGGGCAGTTTCTCGACCAGCAGCGTCTGCTCGAATGGCATCAGCTGTTCAGGGGTCTTCGCGCAGTTATAGCGCGTGGCCGGTTCATAACGCAGCACGGCAATGTCCCGCAGGTGCGGCCGTTCATGATAGAGGCGCGCGTTCCCGCGCAGGAACTGAACGGTCGGCGTGAAAAGCATGCTGCTGCCGATGTCGCCGATCCAGCCATGTCCCTCGATCTTCTTGCGGTACCCGAAGACCTGCTTTTCGACCGTGATTAGTTCGGTATTGCTGCTGTCCACAACCGAGACGTGGGTGGACTGCGAGGACTTGTAGAACCGCACCTCGCTGATGACGTTTCCGTTCTTAAATCCGGGATTGTATCCGTCGATGCAACTGAAATCCAGAATGTCGGCGAACGCGCCGTGGCAAACGGCATGGTCGAAGGCGCGGTTGTGCCCATGCAGGCCTTTGATGTTCATACCCACCACCGTGGCGGGATTCTGGGCCTTCACGTAGTTGGCCATCTCCTGGTAGAACTCCACCACCGTGGCGACGCGGTGATCGATCCAGTCCTGAATGTTCGGGGCCTGCACGCGGTCCAGCCGCCACGGCTTGCAGGCCTGGCTCCAGGTCGGCGGCACGCTGTCGGGGTATTCGGCCACACCGTAACGCAACTCGCACTGAGCCAGCGTATACTTGCGTTTGATGGTGTCGCGCAGGTGCTGCACGCAGTAGTCGCAGCGGCAGGAACGCGGTTCGTGGCGTAGAATCTGGTTGTCGAAGAAGATCTCGTCGGCCTTGACCTCCCTGACGGCCACGTCCAGGACCCGTTTCAGATAAGCCCGGTAGTCGGGGTTGTTAAGGCATGGAAACCAGCGATTGAGCTGGTACCCGCCATAGGTCACGGGATTGCCGTCCTGGTCCTTACGCGCCCATCCCCGCGCCTCGGGAACTTCCTTGAAGAAATACTCCGTGAACATCGTGCCGCCGACATAGACCGAGATCATGACCCCCCGTGAGTGCAGTTCCCGGGCAAAGCGGCTGATGCGCGCCATCTGCGCTTTTTCACGCACGAGCCCGATGCCCTTGAAAAATTCCGCGCGATCCAGAATGGTGATTCCTAGTTTACTCAAAATCTCTGCGTTCTCCGCCGAGGTATACTCGCGCGAGCGGGCTTCCTCCTTCGGCGTACAACTGCCGCGAATCCGGTAAAACCAGAGTGGCTCGTGCGTATGCATCTTGTAGCGCTTCACCAGCCCGGCGATCTTCGTCTGATTGGTAGGAAACGGACGGTCGGGATCGCCGCGCAGAAAGGGGGTATTCGTCTTACTGGTCTTGGTCATAATCGAGCTTCCTTTTCGATACCTGACTTTGCATGTTTCGTTTCGCGATAAATTTCCGTCCCATCGAGATCCGCGCGATCATGGCATCCCGGCGTACCGTTCCGCCGCCTCCTTGGCATAGCGGACCCAGGCGTGCAGGCGCCCCGTATGGCCCATCAGGGTCTCGAGTTCGCGGAGCACGATCTGATAATAGCGCCCCTGGAAACGCCTGGCCCCGGCCAGAAGATCGTCCCGTATCTTGCGGTCGTCATCGGGAACGCAGATATCGCTGGCCTTCTGCCGCCACATGATCGCGTAGCGGTCGGCGGGAACCCTGGAAAGCAGGATATCCTTGTCGGTCCAGGCGCTGCAGACGACAATGCGGAGATTGGGAATCGAGAGCACGCCGTCAAGCTTGCGCGTCAGATTCTCGCAACAGCCGTAGCAGACCAGCCCGCTGCGCGCGAAAACCGGTTTCTGATACTCCAGACAAAACTCCTCCCACATCGCCGGGGAAATCTGATCGAACTCCTGGCTGTTGGCGGCGCACCAGAGATTGGCCGCGGTCGCGGCGCCGCCGGGCGGGATCGCGCCGAGGGGATCGCTGTAAATCGAGGGCCCCATCGGAGAAAATGGCAGATCGTGGTTGGGCGAAAGAATGCCGGCCTTTTCCAGGACATCGAGCGCCGCCAGATTCGAGTCCCGCAGATGGGCCATGACCCGGTGGAGCAGTTCAGGCTCGTCCATCGTGTCGAGCATCATCCGCTCCAGGCCCCTGAGTTCGGACGCCTCGCTGAACGTGGGCACGAGCGGCGGAAGACAGACCCGCCGGGGCGGAAGAATGTCGCCAAAGATCTCGCCGACCCGCTCGATCCGCCGCCGCGTTTCCAGGGCGTTGTAGCGGAAAGCCGGACGGCGCAGCCGCTCGAAGTCACCGGCCTCGCGCAGCGGCGGGTCATAGGACCAGGCCCCGCCTTTGGTGTCCGACTTGTGGAATGCGATATCCAGCCCCCAGCGGTTTTCCGGCTCTACATCGAGTACGGCCTGCACCGGAAAAAAACGGTCAATCGGCGTATCGTCATCCAGATCCAGCTTGCCGAGAACCTGCCTGAGAAAGCGCTCGATTTCCCGATGGAACGGATCGCGGCACACGAAACTATCTTCGGGAATGATCTCGCTCCAGAGTCCAACCGGCTTGCACCAGACCGGCGCGCGATCCGGCCGGCGGAGCGCGTTCACATCGCGCCACCGCTTCCGGATGGAACCCATGCGCCGCTCGTCCGCCGCGGCTTCGGCCACCTTCAGCGCGAGCCCGCGCAGGATGGTTCGGTCCTCCGCCGCGCCGGATCGCTCTGGAATTATCATGATTTACGTTGCGTCGTCTTCGATCCGCACCTTGACCGCGGTCTTCTTGCCCGCGGCTTCCGTGTAGTCCACGCGGACCTTGTCGCCAACCTTCAGATCGGTCAGTTCCAGAAGCTTGTCGCCCGATTTAAGCGGCATGCCCGCTCCCACCGCGAACGACATGTCCTCTCCCTGCTTCTTGAGCGTGATCGCAAATGTTCTGGCATCGGGTTTGACTTCCTTCACCACTCCGCGCACACGCACGGACGCAGACTCAGGTGCAGTCGCAGTCACGGCCACGGGCGCAGGCGCTGTCACGGCAACTGGCGTTGTCACGGCACTGGGCGCGGTCACGGCAACGGGCGCGGTCACCGCCGCCGGCGCAGACTTGTCAGCCAAACGAGTACAACCCTGCGCGGCCAAAGCCAACGCCACCATCGAAACTGTCATCCATTTCTGCATGAATATACCCCTTTCAAAAACACGCGGTACACAGGTTTAAACGCTCCAACCGACGAAAATATCGCGCTTCGCGGGCCACATGTCAAGAAGAACACCCGACAGATCGGCGGCATTCTGGAGGGCATTGCAAACGTAATGGCCGCGTCCGTGGCCGCCCCGTAGGCGAAAACGCTAGCGCACAATATGCAACAAACCTTTGGAGCCCGGGCGTAGCGCGCCTTCGTAGGCGCCGATGTCAATCGCGCTCCCCTTGAGCCGCGCACGCGGGTCGGAATACTGGGCGTCCGTCAGCAAAAGCCTGGTGAGCGCCGACGGCGCGCCGCCGCCCAAATCGACAACGTAGTCGCCGCCGTCGTTGTAAACCCCGTTGGTATTGCTGTCCAGATAGGTCGCCGTGCCGCCCAGGGAAGTCGTCGTGAACTGCTGGCCCGCGTCAAGCAGCGCGCTCGCCGACGGCAGCAAACGGTAGTTGCGGGAGGCCAGCGTCGCATTGGCGGGGTCCACAAACGCGCCCGTCGAAACGTACCCCGGCATGATACGGCCGGTATCGTTCGTGGTAATCGAATTTCCCGCCACGCTGTTCATGTAGATATCGGTCGCGTTGGCGAAAAACGCGTTCTTGTTGCCGCTGAACCTGATATTGGCGCCTGCGACGGTATTGGTATGCTGGAAGAAAAGTCCACTTTCGTTGCCCGCGAAGATGTTGTTGACTCCCACGATCCGCGACGCAGTGGTGTTGAATGACGTAGAATCCATGATCAGTCCCACACCGCGCAGGTTGTTGACCAGCGTGTTATTAAGCAGCGTAACGATCTGTCCATTCCCCAATTTCAACGGCACGATCTTCACGCCCGTGCCGAATCCCGCGATCAGTGAAGAAGCCACATACGTGACAGAGGTTCCGAAAGACCCGTCGGCCGCCGCCCAGGTGCAGAGCCCGGCGTCATTAGCGGCCACCAAATCGGCCCACGGCTTGGTGCAGACGATCTCCGACCGTTCGATCCTGGCAGCGGCGCTCCCTCTCGATCCGCCTCCGACGGCAGTTGTTCCGTCGACTTCCACACCCGAGGCGTATGTCTGTAGACGTGAATCGTAGACGCACACCGAATTGGACGAAATAGAGATGCCCCCGCCCGGCACTCGACACCAAATGCCCCGCGCGGCGCTGCTGATTATCGAAGAATGGGTGACGGTGACATCGCAGCCGCAAGCGGTGTTCATTCCGGCTGCCACACCGTTGTGGCCCACCCAGATTGCATTGGTTTCCGCGGAGACCGTGCAGTTCGTCACGGTGAGTTTGTCGAAGATGCGCGTATTAGTCAGACTGTTGACTGCCGCCACACCGCAGCCGGCCCCGGATGTCTTGAGGCTCAAGCCGCTGATGGTGGCCGAGCAATTCGTGCCATACCCGAAGGCATTGATGTTGGCGGCCCAGGTCAGGCTGTTTCTATTCACACCCTGGAAGGTGAGGTCGGAATTGCGCAACTTGATGGTCTCGTCGATGCCGGTCCATGTGCCCTGGAACTCGATCACCGAGCGCCCGGCATTCGTGCCGGCCACCACGGCCGCATCGATGCTGGCGTGCGCCGTCCACCCGCCCGGATTCGTGGGCGCGACCTGATACTTTGTCGCCCCATCGTCGAATCCGTAGCAAGGGGTGGCACGAGCCGGCAGCGGCAATAGAAGCAGCCCAACCAAAGCCGGACCGGCCATTTTTATCCATGTTGAATTGTTCATGTTCTAATCCTCATTCGACAATGGCCTTGAAGAACCTGACAGCGCCATCGGTCGCGTTGGTGTAGGTCCGGCGGCCCGCGCCGTCGAAAACGTCGGCGCCCGTGACGGCCGTGGCGGCGATGTTGCTGAAGGCCGCGCCAAATTTGTGCGTTCCCTGCAACAGCAAATGGCCGTGCATGCCGTCGGGCGAAAGCGCGCCGGTCACAAAGCGCCGCACCGCGATTGTCACGTTGCTGCCCGACACCGCCAGCGCATCCAGCTTTAGCCGGTAGGTGTTGGACGAGGTCGGATCGAGGCCCAGGAGATATTTGTCACCGACCTCGAAATCGTCGCCGCCGCCGGCATTGACCGCAGCCTCCGTCCAGTTGGTCAGCCATGTGGTCGGCACGTTCGTGTATCCGGTCTGCACGGGTGTGACCTGAGCAAAGGTCACAGCATTGCTGACATCAGCGCCGATATTGGCCAGCAGTTGCGTAAAGATACGCGCTCCGCTCGCGGCCGGCGCGGCCACGTTGTTAACGTCCAGCGAGGAAATGCGGTTCCACTCGTCCGCCGTATAGACAATCTGGGTCGTGGTCCCGGCGACCACCGGCTCCGAAACATATGGAGCCGCGCCCAATGAGGAGACTCCGTTGCCGCTCCGGGCCACGATCAGAGTGAAAGTTGCGCCCAGCGCGCCAAAGGGGTCGGCGGTGGTCACCAACATGTCATCGGCGTAACCGGCGCCATTGAACGAAAGCGACATCAATTTTCCGGCCTCGGCATTTGTGGTGGCCAGCCGGAACCATGTGCCGTTGGCATCCGTTGGAGGCAGCGTGCCCGTGGTCTCGAATTGCGCCTTCCAGCCGTTGCCGTAGGCGGCCGCGTTACTGACCGGCGTCCCGTCAAACTTCACCTGGAACATTGCCAGAGATCTGGACGGGTTCGTCGCCGTGGCATCGATCGCTATCGTCACCCGGTGCCAGTTGGTCGCATCGGCAAACACCGAGGTGGCATCCACCTTGTTGCTCAGCAGCGTTCCGTCGGCGGACGCGACCCCATGGTACACCGCCAGTTGCGTGCTGGCGTTGGCATACACCGCGCACTTGATACCCGTGTCGGCCATCGTGAGCGCCTCCGGCATCTCCTCGGCGGCATCGAAACGCGTCATATAGTCTATATAAACAAGCGCGCCGCTCATCTCAAAACCACCGCCAAAACTGTTGGTCAGAGCGCCCCCCTGCGTGTCCAGACACAGCACGTTGGTGTGCGTCGCGTACGACAACGGCAGATTGGTGGCGGTGTAGGCGTAGGTCAAATTTGCAATCCGCGACTGGTCCACCCCCGCGGTCCCGCTGGACCAGCCCATGCGGCCCGAAACTGCGGCATTCAGCCCGCCCCAGCCAGCCAGGTTCTCGAAGGACTCCGCATACGGCACGGTGTTGTATGCCGGACGGGCCAGCGGATTGGTCGGGTTCGTACCCGCCAGAAATTCGCGCCAGGTGGCCACGCCGTCGCCATCCTGGTCGCCCAGTTCCGCCCCCGTAAAATCGTTGGTCCAACCGTATTGCGCCAGCCACCACTGCGGCGTCCCCCGGGCCGCCAGCAACGCGGTGAAACTAGCCGTGAGTGTATGGTTGGTCGTGAGATTACTAAAGGTGTAGGAAGGGAGCGCGCCCGCCGAAACGCCGTCCACGCGCACATCGGCGACGGCCCACCAGATTGCCGGCGTCATCGTGAAAGTCCGCGAGGTTCCGTTGAGCACCGCCACCGTGCCGGAGGGCGAAACCGTTCCCATCGCCACCGCCGAGGCGGTAATAAAGAAACCGTCGTAGGCATGCACCGAGAGGATGGCGTTGTCGCTGGTCGCGCGGCCGGCAATGTTGCTGACCGCCACGCTGAAGAGCGCGCCGTTGTCGCCCAGCATCATGGCGGGCGTGGTGTATGACGGAGCGGTCGCACCGGCAATGTTTGTCCCGTTCATGCGCCACTGATAGAAGAGCGGCGCGGTGCCGCTGGCCGTCACACCGAACGTCGCCACATCGCCGGCCGTCACGGTCATATTCGACGGTTGCCCGGTTATGGAAGGCGCAACGGGCGGCGGGACGACGGTCAGCATCGCATCGTCGCTGGTCGCATCGCCGAAAACGTTGCTGATTGACACGCTGAATAACTTGCCGCTGTCGCCCAACGCCGTGGCCGGCGTGGTGTACGAAGCGCTGCCCGCGCCGGCAACGGCTGTCCCGTTCGTCCGCCACTGATAGTAGAGCGGTTCGGCGCCGGTCGCCGTCACGCTAAAGGTCGCCGTGCTGCCAGCCGTGACCGTCAGGTTCGCCGGTTGCGCCGTTATGACCGGCGCGATGTTGGTGGGCGGTTCGGAAGCCTGATCGGCGCCGACATCGTAGGGCGCGCCGAGCCGCGCCTGCCCATCGATGTCCGCACCCAGCCCCGCCACCCCCTGGCCGCGCGCGCCGGTGTCCGCGGCCGCCAGATGGTAGTCCTTATTCGCGGCGTCCACAAAACTCACCGTAAGATTGGCTTTATTCCCCTCGTTGCCGCAGCCCCACTGATCCAGGTTCGTGGCCGATCCATCGACCGATACGCAGTAACTGCGGGCATAAGTATTGGGATCGTAGGTGGGATACTTGAACAGCGACAGACAGTTGACGATGCGATTTCCCACGTTTCCGGAATACAAGGCGGTCCCCGTGCAATTCAGCAGCAGAGCGCTGTTACCGCCGATCGAGGTCAGCATCGAATTGGCGATAATCGCCTGAAGCCCGGCCGTGGTGCTGGGAATACAGTTGACCACGCGGTTCACCGAGGCGCCCACGCCGGTTGAAAATATGGAATATTGCGTCCCGGTCAGGATCAGCCGCTCGAATCGGCTGAACGGGGTTTTGCTCGCATCGATCACTCCAACCGCGAACCCCGTGTAACTTCCGTTGGCGTTCTTGGGTTTGCCGGTGTGCCCCTGCCCCGCCGCCGCGCGGATCGTCAGGCAACGATTCTCGTCGGTTATCCAGCCGTTTAACGCCGGGTTGTCGGCCAGCCCGTTGGTCCAATCGTTGTAGCACTCGGCCACCACCGTGTAGACGGGATGTCCGGTGTCGGCCACGCTGAATGTATGACCGCTGCCCGCCACCGTCACGCTGCCCGTGCCCAGCGCGCCCAGGCATTCCGCGATGTAGGCGACGCCCGCAGCGTTGATATGTTTCAGGGTGCCCGCCCCGCCGCCCGTGAACGCCACCGCCTTGCCGTCGTCGGTCGCCGCCGCATAATTCCCGGCGCCGCTGACCGCAAACAACAAATTCGAGGGCGAAGTCAGGTCGCTTTCGAGCGCCGCATCCCAGGCCGTCAAACTCGCGTAGTCGCCGCCGCTCGCGCGGATTCGGCTGACGAACGACGCCGGAACCCCGGCGGTTACGGTCACGGTCACGCTCGAAGCCGCCGTGCCGCCGCGATTGTCAATCGCCAGCAGGTTGACCTTGTAAACGCCGGGTTCGGCAAAGACATGCTGCACCACGGGGCCCCGCGCCAGCCGTCCATCGCCTGTCTCCCACACGCAATCCTCGATCTGCCCGTCGGGGTCGTATGACCGCTGGGCGCTAAGTGTCACCGCCAGGGGCGCGCTGCCCGAAGTCACGCTCGCATCCGCCAACGCCACGGGCTTCGCATTTACGGGATTTGTGTAGGTTCCGATCAATTCCACCCCGGATAGCATCGGCTCGCCCGTTCCCGGCGTAAAATCGACGTCGAGTTTATCCGCGATCCTGATGTTATTGAAGGTCTTGACCAATTCCCGGCGCGGGCCGCCCGTTTCGTTCGCCACGTCAAGATTTGTCAGCACCGTGTTGCCCTGCAACTTCACATCGAAGACGCGCTGTCCCGCGGTGCGGTCTTCCATCTCGGCGAAATACAATTTAACCGTGTAAGGTTTAACCGTCGTCACCGCTCCGCGCGCCGCATCCATGTAAACCGGACCGAAACAATTGTCCGCGTACAGCAGTCCGCCCGCATAGTCGGCGGAAGGGCATAACTCCACGTTCATGATCAATTGATCTTTCCACAATCCCGCGCCGGCCAGCGCCGACCATGGAATCGCGAATTCCGCCGCGAAGGGCGCCGTGTTGGTTGACCAGGCCGACTGCCACTGGTTGGTCCCTATGCCGGTCGACGAACTGCCGCCCTGCCCGCAGGTCAACACCACATCGGACCCCGACCGCTCTCTGCTGTTCAGCGTCAGCGTCACCTTGCGGGATGGCACTGGATTCCAGCCGCTGCCATAGATATAGCGTGTGCCCGACTGGGGCGCGGGCACGCATGCGGCCACGTACAGATTGTCGTCGTCATACCGCAGTTTCAAAAAGTTGTTGGAGTTGACGCTGCCCATGGCCGCCAGATACAACCTGACCGGCGGGAACTCTGTGCGATCCGAACCCGACCAGCAGGCATCGCTTAAATCGCCGTCGAGCGCCGGCGAAGTCGCGCTGCGCTTCGCCACCAAAGGCATCGCCAGCGGTACGGTCAATCCTTCCAGACCGATCACCTGCGAAGCCGACACCCATCCCTTCGAAAGCGGAACCGTCGTATCCATTTGCGCGCTGTGGCGATAGACGCTCCGGACATTCCCCCGATAGCTGACCGGCAGCAGCACCGGCGCCTCGATGTAGCGCGTGGCAGCCGGATGATGCGTCCAGACCGTTTGCTCCTCCGGCACAAACTTGTCGGCCACGCCGCCGAGGTTGATGCCTATCTGACGGACGGGCTCTTCCTGCACCCGGGCGCTGGAGGGCATGGGCCGGTACTCGATCCAGTTTTCCTCGTTCTGATCGTCACCCACGGAAACCAGTTCACCCTGAATGTTCCACAAGCCGGGTGCGCACAGGCAATAGGTGGAGGAGAAAGAGTATCCGGCAAACGTAAAGATCCCGTTTCCCGCAAAACTCCCGCCGGTACCGAACGACCCGCAGCCGCCCCGGTCCGGCAGATTGAAAGCGCCCCAAAACTGCGACATGTCGTTTTCCGGCTTGTTCTCCAAACCCACCCATTTCCCCGACACCATGAAGAGGTCGTCGTAGCGGAAAAAATTATTGCGCTGTGGATCGCCGCAAAACAGACCAGCGTGCTGCAAATCGGAGATCGCGCTGACCTCAGTGCGGGCATAGAGCGAATTCCACATCGCCCCCCCGACCGTCCACCTGTAGGTCCAGTTCGTATTATTGTTCACCGCCGGCGCGGGCGGTTCATAGCCGTTGGTGGCCGCCGTGGCCGGCAGCCAACTGTAGATGTCGCGTCCGTTTTTGACGCCCTTGTTCAGTCCCGAAGGGGAACGCGCGAGCGAGGCGTTCAGATCGCCAAAAGCTATCAACCGGAACGGCGGTTTGAGCTTCATGCCGGCATCCGGCAAGCCCGTCCGCCTCAATTGGGTGAAGCCGCCTTGCCGGGCAACCTCGAACAAGGGGAAGTTGGTCGCCCAGCCCGCCATCGCCGCGTGCTGGTCGCCGGTCGCCGGCAGCCAGATTTCGCCGTAGAATGGCCGCGTGGAGTTGTAGAGCAACTTGACCATTGCCAGGCCGTTGGAAGCATCTCCTGAGCCCGCCGCGGGGTAGCCCGCCACGCTCGTATCTTCGCTGGCGACGATCGCCGCCTGGTATGGCGCGAAGCCGCACTCCATGGGGTTCCCCAACAAGGTCGAAACGCGCGCGCCCGACCAGCCGGCCGCATCCATCTTCTCTCGCAGCGAGCGCAGTTTGGCGGGATCGGGATCGGCGGCGACGACCATCAATCCCGGCGCCTGCTTCGCCAGTTCCTCCACCAGCCGCCCGCTGCCCACGCCCCAGACCAGGGCCAGCCCCTGCGTGAGCTCATCCCTGCTCAGCATAGTCTGCACATTGGTCTTCCAAACGTCGTTCACTACGGGTAACGGCGTCACGGCATTCGTGTAGATCACGGGCGTGATCGAAACGCCCCCAAAGCAGTAGAGACTGCCCTGTGCCGTGGCGACGAACAGTTTGCCGTCGCCGGCCAGCATGTCGGCGACCGTGCCGACAACGCCCAGGCCCGCCGCTTGAACCGGCGTGACAGCCGTTCCGTCTCCGGTCTTGACCGTCACGGAATCGCTCGCCCCCCTGCCGTTGCCATCCACAAAGAATTTGCAGTAGGAACTGTTCCATTTGGTCCATTCGGATTCGCCATTGGGGTGCCCGCTCGGAACAGGCTCCACCTCGCCGCTGTCGGCATCCAGGCTCCAGCGCTTGTTCATCCCGGAGGTTCCATAAAGCAGGGTGTGATCGAAAGAGAAGGTCGGCGGCCCCATCGCCGAAGTCCACCCATCGCGCAGCATCCTTCCGTCATTCTTCCAGAGCACCGCGCCGGTCGCCGGGTCCAGACAATAGGCGTACAAACACCAGGACGGGAACAAGCCGGCCACAAAATAGACCTTGCCCTGATAAACGGTCGGCGAAGCCCAGACCGGCCAGACCGAACTCAGTCGCCCGAAGCCCATGGCCTTCTTGGCGTTCGGCGCCGCGCGGAATTTCCAGACCTCGCTCCCGTCCGCCCCGTTCAGGCAGTACACATAACCGTCGTCGCAGCCGAAGATCACCACATTCGTGCCGTTGGTCAAAGCCACCGCCACCGGCGGACGCCGCAGGGCGCCGCCCGCGTAGTAGCGCCATTTCTGCGCGCCCGTGTCCGTGTCGTACGCCGACACGCTGTCGTTGGCGACCAGGCTCACGAACAATGTCTTCCCCAGTTGCACCGGCCTGCAGTACTCCGCGTTCTGGAAGGTGTTGTACGGATTGACGGAGGTCGGCAGATCGCGCCGCCATTGCAAATACATGCTGGACGGCAGAGTGACCGGCGTCTGCGCCGTCCGCAATTCGTCGTGACGCCATTGCGTCCAATCGGCGTTCGTGGACAAACTGTCCGTGATATTGATGTAACATGGCACGGCGACCGTCGAGGCGTTGGTGGTGGCGTTCGAGTAGTCAATATGCCAGAGGAAATAATCCATGCCGCCCGGCGGATCGTCCGCGGGCGTCACCATGATCGGCCCGCCATCGAAGTTCGCGGCCGAGGTGTAAACGAATTGCGTGGCGTTATTCGTGCGGACGACGGAGCCGTGGTACGGCCCCTGCTGATAGCCGCCGGCGAGGCAATGCACCGTGCAGGTATACCCGCCTCCGCCCGTGAAGGAGGGATATATCACCGTCGGCTTGTTCTTTTCGACCAGCACCGTCTGAATTTGCGGCGCCGGTAAAACTCCGGTGATCACGATCGTCGCCGTGGCCACGCCGGAGGTGCCGCCGGTGTTATCGCGGGCATACCAGGTGAAGGTGTCCGTGCCCATGTATTCGGCATTGGTCGCGATGTAACGGATGTAGTTATTGTTGCCGGACTGGCCGGGATTGACCTGCGGGTACGATTGCACCGTCCCGTGCGCGGGCGCGGATACCACGGTCACCGTCATGTTCGTGCTGCTGATGGCTGTATCCGTGTCCGTGAGCGCGAGGTAGAACCAGTTAGTTCCGCCTCTCGTGACCGAGACCGTCTGATTGGACGACACCGGCGCGACCGCCTGCGCGGCGCACGGCAGAGCCAGCAGCGCCGCCGCGATCAACCATCGTCCCGCTTCGGCAAGACCGATCCAGCATTGAACTATTCTGCGCATGCCTTCGCCCCTTTCGATCACCAACGGTTTCTTGACCGGTCCCGCCGATCGCCCCGCGCCCCGTAAAATGAGACTGTTCAAGATGTTTAACACCGTTTCAGGTTCAATTTTAAGTCCAAGCGGAAGCATACGATATTGTCGCTGTTACCGCAACAGTTGGCTCACGGGTGTTTCGCTTGCTGTATCGCCGGTGTGCCGCTTAAGCGCAGCCGCCGTCTTAGGGCCTGTAGAGGCGATCGATCTTATTAGATCACCCGGCCGTCGGAGTCTACGCGGTGTTCGACCGTGAGCCGGCCCTGGCAAAGCGCGATGACATCGTCCATGTCGCCCGCCGCGAGCAAGCCGGGCACGATCGCCGACAGCGGCGTGCTATGCAGCGCCGCGCGCAGATGATCCCGGAAGCAGGCGGGCAGATAGCGCACGGTCGCCCGCGGCAGCAGCGCGACCGGCGCCAGCGCGCAGGCCAGGGCAAGCGGGACACTCCATTCGCGCTCGCCGACAAGTTCGCTCACCGCGCCGCGGTTCTTTTCGAGAAAATCGAGGATCTGCCGCACGCGCAGACCGGCCAGGCTGTGCCGGTACCCCGGCAGACGCCGCGCTTCACAGGCTTCAATACTGCGGTAGAGCGCGCTTTGCCCATGAAAATAATCCGCCGGTTTCTCCCTCCAGGCCAGCAGGCCAAGTTCTCCCGGCCGGGCGTTAACGGCGCCCGTCACACGAATTCTGCCGGCGGCGCTGCCCACGAAAACATAGGGCACGGGCGCGCTCTTCCAGTCGCCGATCCCAAGCAGCGCCACCAAAGTGTCGCGTGAAAGTCCCGCTGGAGGCGGCGCCAGGCGCGCAATCTGCTCTTGCAAAGTGACTTGCGGACGGTCGCGGACCAGGCAACCCGTGGGGCTGCACCAAGTCTCCGCTTCGGAGAGCGTGCGGATGCGGGACCAGGCCCCCGGGCCGGCCGCGGGCAGACCGAAGTTTCGCGCCAGGAAGGCGTGGACCGCTTCCACCATGGGATGCGTGTAGCCGTGGACATCCTCCACGGCGAAATAGCCCGCCGCATCCGGCGCACCGGCGATCTCGTACAGGCGGCGCAGCGCGGCAAAACTCCGCGCCGAAGCCTCGAACTCGTTTTCCGTGACGATCATCGCCGGCTTCGGCGCCAGCGAGGCCAGCAGGTCCACCGCCGCCACGCCGCGCATGCCGCCGTCCGGCCGCTGCTGTTCGGCATCCATGCCGCCGCCGGCCTCCTGGCCCTTGACAATGCAGACCGGCACGCAAAAGGCTGTCTCGTCGAGATAAGCTCCGGCAAGAAACGAAAGCGTGCCACCTCCCGACGCTCCCGTGAAGCCGATGCGCGCCCGGTTCACGAAGGGAAACGAGGCCAGAAAGTCGAAGGCGCGCGCCGCCTCGGCGATATACAAACGCGCCGGCGGAATCCCCGCCAGCGTCGCCAGCGTGCCGGTGTGGTCATGTTCGTCGCTTGGACTTTTGCCTAGCAGCGATAGTCCCGTCACAGCGCTCAAATATTCGCGTCTCTCACCGATGCCCGGATGATCGTAGACCAGCACGGGAATTCCCTGCAGGGCCATGAAGCCGGCCATTTTCTGGTAGTCCTTCACGGCCTTGCCTTCCGGCCAGTGGCCGACCGGGGCGCAGATCGCGAGCCCAAGGCGGTTAACCGCTTCTGGAACGTAGAGATGAGCGCTGGTCCAGGCGCCGGGCAAGGTGGGGTAAAGCCATTTCTCGATGCGATAGCCGTCGCGTTCGATCAGGCCGGCCGGTTCCGGTTTCAACACTGAGTCCAGCGCAGGCAGCGGCCCAACGGCATTGCGAAACCATGACCGCAGATCGGCGGACCAGGCGCGAAACTGCTCCGCGCTGGCGAGCGGGTTCAGTAGCGCGGCGCGCCTGTCTTGCGCCGCCTTCTCCAACTCCCCGATCCAGCGGTCATAAACTTTCCAAACTCCGCCAATCCCGGCGTTATCGTCCAGCACGCTTGTTCCTTCCATTCGCACCTACGGTCAGTACATATCGCAACTGCGACAGAACCGAGCGATTATACTCCAGATTGGCGCTCGTGTCCAACCGTTGCCGTCCTTTATCAGCTATTCTCATTATGGCCGCTAGAATACGGACGACACGGAGGTCGTCTCTCCAAAAACTTGGGAATCACGGGTGTTTTCGTGAATGGAGGGACGACCTCCGTGTCGTCCGGACCTGCGCAAGAGGCCATAATGCGAATT
>JANYBP010000040.1 GCA_025360745.1 bacterium | reverse complement strand
CTTGCGCCACAGCCTCCCGCTATTTCTCGGGGTTGCGTCCAAAAACAATCCCCTTGTGAAATTCATCCGCCAACATCTTGACATCGATAGGGCCGAAGGACTAAGGTTAGCCGCATGAGTCAGAACTCATGACTCTCAAGTCCGTATATGATACGCTTTGAGCGCCCGTTGCGCGCACAGACCGGAACGACAGCAAATGGAACCACCGGCTATATGTACCGATCGATAATGGCTTCGTATCGCTCCTGCTTGCCGCTCAGCAGTTCGGGTTCGCCATTCCGCCGGGTGAAAGCATGCAGGTCTTCCAATTTCAGAACGCCCCGCTCGAATTCAGCGCCCTTGCCCCCGTCGAACGACGCATAGCGATCCTTGCGCAACTGCTTGTACGGCGATTTTTCCAGGATCCGGTCCGCCACCACCAGGGCGCGGGCAAACGTGTCCATGCCGGCGATATGGGCGATGAAGATATCCTCCAGATCGGTCGAATTGCGGCGTGTCTTGGCATCGAAGTTCGTTCCGCCCCCCCGCAGGCCGCCGGCTTGAAGAATGACGATCATGGCCTCGACGGTTTCCTGGAGGTTGCAGGGAAACTGGTCGGTATCCCAGCCGTTCTGATAATCCCCGCGGTTGGCATCGATACTTCCCAGCATGCCGGCATCGGCCGCCACCTGCAATTCGTGTTGAAACGTATGTTGCGCCAGCGTGGCGTGGTTGACTTCCACGTTGAGCTTGAAGTCGTCCTGCAATCCGTGTTCTTCGAGAAATCCGATGACCGTTGCGCAATCGAAGTCGTATTGATGTTTGCAAGGCTCCATCGGCTTGGGCTCGATGAAAAAATTTCCCTTAAATCCGTTTTGGCGCGCGTACTCCTTCGCCATCCGCAAAAACCCGGCAAAGTGTTCCTTTTCCCGCTTCATATCGGTGTTCAGAAGGCTCATGTAACCTTCCCGCCCGCCCCAAAAAACATAGTTCTCCCCGCCCAGCGCGATGGTGGCGTCAATCGCATTTTTGAGTTGGGCGCCCGCGTAAGCCAGGGCGTTAAAGTCCGGATTTGTGCCCGCGCCATTCATGTAGCGCGCATGGC
Organism: bacterium; assembly: GCA_025360745.1. Taxonomy (GTDB): domain Bacteria; phylum Verrucomicrobiota; class Kiritimatiellia; order CAIKKV01; family CAIYGI01; genus CAIYGI01. The sequence continues at coordinate 17,124 of JANYBP010000040.1, read as the reverse complement.
TGAATAAATTGGCCGTTCCCCACAGCGGCTTCACGCCGGACGCCGCCTGTTTGTCTTTCGCATAGTCCACCATCGTCTCCAGGCGACGCGTGGATTCGGCGAAGGTCGTTCCCTCCTCCACCAGGTCGAAATCATGGAAACAGTAGTAAGGCGCGCCGATCTTGGTAAAGAACTCGAAAGCCGCATCCATCTTATTCCTGGCGCGAGACTCGGCATCGGCGCCGTCCAGCCAGGCATAGGCCTTGGTCCCGCCTCCAAACGGGTCCGCGCCGGTTCCGCAGAAGGTGTGCCAATAGCAGACGGCAAAACGCAGGTGTTCCGCCATCGTTTTTCCGGCCACAAGCTGGTTTTTGTCGTACCACTTGAACGCCAGCGGCCGATCGCTGTCCCGTCCCTCAAACTTGATTTCGCCGATGCCTGGAAAATATTCCCGGTGTCCCATCGCAATGCTCATGCTGGATCTCCGTTTCGCAGCTTCTGCGCTTTCTCACTATTTCCACGCCGGCCGTGGCGCCGCTTCAAGGTACGGGGCAAGGATGGGAATAAAAACGCGCGCCATGCAGCGGTAGCCGAAGTCGGTGGGATGGGTTCCGTCCCGCGTGAACTCCGTCTCGCCGCCGAAGAGCGACGCGCCCGGCACGTAAACCAATCCCCGCACGCCCTCCCCGATCAGACGGGCGTAGCCCTCGCGCAGCGCGGCATTGGAGTCTTCACAACGGGCGCGCCGGCTTTCCACCAGGAAGCCGTCCTCGTAGAGCAGGCTCTCGACGACGACGATCGGCGTGCGGGGGCGCGCCTTGCGCAGCGCGTGGATGGCCGGCACGAAACGTTCCCGTACGGTTTGCTCCAGCATGTTCGGCAGGCAGTCGAGCACATAGACGCAGGCGTCGATTTCGGCGACAAGTTCGATCGCCTCGGGCTCCATGCAGGCGCTGCCCGAGAAACCGAGGTTGATGACCGGATAATCGAAGTGGCGTTCGACCAACGACACCAGATTGAGGCCCGGCCGGGATGCGGCGGCGGCGCCATGGATGATGGAGGTTCCGTAAAACACCACCGGCCGTTCCGTCCGCGGCGGGGAGGGCCGGATCATGGAGCCCTTCGGCATGCCGATATCGAGATGGCGGACGCCGCGTCCCTGCGGCAGGTAGAGCAGGTACTCCCGCTTGCCCACCGGAATGGCGCCGCTAAGCAGCCGGAGAACACGGCCATCGTTAATCTCGGAAGCCAGGCCCGCCCAGCGCCAACTTCCGTCCATGCGAACGTAGAGCACAAGCTGGTTCTCGGGCGCCTGTTTCGTCGCCCACTCGTTGTTGTAGTCCACCCAGCGGGCATAAAACATGGGGGCGTCCGACTCGAAGCGGATGGATATGCCGGCGCCGGCGAGCGAATGCATCCAGGGCCGTTCAGGAATCCGGTCTTCGGCGCGGGCCGGCAGCCGCTCGTAGGTCAGGGACTCGTCCAGCCACCCTTTGCCGGCGATGGTTAGCCGCGCCGCGTCATGCCATTCAGGCTGCTCGGGAAGAGCGGATAGCGGCAACGGCGGCAGAGGCGCGCCATGCCGAACTTCCCAAAACGCCTTGGACTTTCCCATGTTCTTCTTCCTCGGTTTTCGAAACTGTTACCGCTCGCATCGCTCCGAGCGGACCCCGTGGTCCTTCCAGGTCATGCGCCAGACCGTTCCGCCGACTGGCGTCACCCGGCCATCGGCGGCCACGCGAATTCCGCACCCCGATGGTAACGCATACCCGGTATGCCCGGCGCCAAGCAGGCGCAGCAAGAGTTTGATCTCGGCCCAATCTTCGTCCTCGGCATGGGTGTCGCAGATGTATGGCGCCAGCCCCAGGCAGCCGAAGGGCGCGGCCGAGGAGTCGTCGCTTGGACTCTTCCAGCGCACCCAAAAGGAGCCGAGCATGATGCTGCCCGCCGAAACGCCGATAAAGGGGATCCCGGCGGCATGCATCGCGCGCAGTCGCGGGCCGATAGCGCGATGGTTGATGGCGGACATGCCGGCTTCCACGTCGCCGCCGGAGACAAACACCACCTGGGCGCGCTCCAGCGCCTGCCCGACCTCCGCCGCGGATCCGCCGCGCATCAGGGCCACATTCAAAATCTCCCCGGCGCCGGCATCGCGCAGCACGGTCTCGCCCCAACGCCGGAACTGCGCATCGTCGCCATTGGCGGCGCCGATATATGCCACACGTGGGGCATGCCCATCCGCCATTCGCAAGGCCGCCGCCAGCGCCGGATCCGCGCCCCGTCCCCGCCAGGCGGCCCCACCCGCCAGCAAGGTCACCTCGCCGGCCTTTTCGACATGCTTGTGCGCGGTTGGCATCGTTACTTCAATTTACGCCTCAAAGCGGCAATATCGGCCGACGGCGGCGGGAATTGCAAGCGCATTTCCTCCAGCGTCTCGCGTAATATTTCCGAAACCGCCAGGCTGCGATACCACTTGTGGTCGGAGGGTATCGCATACCACGGCGCGCGGGTCGTGCTGCAGCGCGTCAGCGCATCCTGATAGGCCTTCATATAGTCGTTCCACCGGGTGCGTTCCACAAAGTCCGCCTCCGAGGCTTTCCAGTTGCGATTCGGATCGTCCAGCCTGGCCAGCAGGCGGCGCTTCTGCTCGTCGCGTCCGATGTGGAGGAAAAACTTGAGCACGGTGACGCCGGACTCCGTCAACAACCGTTCGAAATCGTCGATCGCGGCATAACGCGCCCTCCATACCGCTTTCGGCGCCAGGTCATGCACCCGTACGACCAGCACATCCTCGTAATGCGAGCGGTTGAAAACGCCGATTCCGCCCAACGGCGGCAGGGCCTTGTGAATACGCCATAGAAAATCGTGCGCCAGTTCCTCCGCGGAAGGCGCCTTGAACGATGTCACCCGGCAGCTTTGCGGATTCAACCCCGAAAAGACCGTGCGCACCAGCCCATCCTTGCCGGAGGCATCCATGCCCTGCAAAACGACCAGCAGCGCACGCCGGTTTTCGGCGTATAATTTGTACTCCAAGCCGGCCAGCGCCGCCACATTCGCATGCAGCCGCTCTTCCGCCTCGGACTTCCTGGACTTTTTCCACCCCGGCGTGCCGCCGGTATCCAGATCGGCGAGCCGGAAGTCCGCCCCCGACCGCACCTGAAGTTGCTTGCGCCACGTCATGGAACCCCACCCTTCGTAAGCAGCGAAGCCTTTGACCGGCCGTCCCCTCCCGGCGCCCCGCGCCCGTCCGACGCGACCCGCAAATTCAGCCGCCCGTCACCGCGGCTTTACGCCGCCGGCCCGCCACAATCCTTAGCCGGAATCGCCGCCGACAGTCAGGCTTTCCTTCGCACCAACCACCGTAAAACGGCCGGGCGCCGCCTTCTTGAACAACTGCCTGTGGGTATAGAGCATGACGGCCAGCGCGGCCACCGGCTTCTTCGACTGAAACGCATAACCAGCGGACTGCAGCGCCTCCACGATTTCCGCGATGCTCATCGCGCGCCCGGCTTTTTCCAAAATCGTCCTGACGCATTCGACTTTCGTCGGGCCGCCCCGTCGCGTGCCCGCGCGCCACGCCTTGCCGGCCGCGCCCGCGGGCGCCGGATTCGCACCCGCCGAGGGACCCGCGCCGCTTTGATCGAAAAGCGCGGACAATTCGTTTTTGAGCATTTCCAAAGCCTTCTCGTGCGCCGCGATCTTACGAAGCAACTGCTTGCCCTTCCGCTCGCGCGCCCTGAACTCTTTCAGTATCGCCTTCTGCCTGCGTTTCAATTCCTGCATGACTTGCATCGAATTCTACCTCCTTCCAGCCAACACCGGGTGGATAGTACAATACGTCATGACGGAAATGCAAGTTCAAAATCGAAAATTCATCGAACCTGCAAATACGTCCGGTCGGCTTTTTCATAGCAGACGCATCCAGGCGGCAAGAAATTGTGCGTAAAATCCGCGGGAGGGCGGGATTGCCTTGCGCCACCCGTATTCCTTAGAGCGCCACCGGCGGCTTGCGCTCACCGAAGCGCTTCGCCAGACCGAGCGTTTCTTCCAAAGGCAAAACGCCTTCCGAAGCGCCCGGGCGCGACAAACTGGCCGCCGCGCAACACGCGGCCAGCCGGGCGGCCTCCGGCATTTCCCAACCCTCATGGAGCCCCAGCAGCAGGCCCGCGCAAAACGCGTCACCCGCCCCGACCGCGCCGGCGATGTAGCCCTCGGGAAGCCGCAGCGAGCCGCTCGCATAGCGCCGGCCGGTCCGGTCGCGCATGTAGACCCCTTCCGGCATGTGAACCGCCACCAGCCGCATGCCGCCGAACGCATACAACCGCTCCACCGCATCGCTCAACGCGGCGCCGTCAAGACGCCGATCTTTGTCCCGCACCTCGATGCCAGCCGCCCGGGCCGCCTCGATCTCGTTGAGGATCAGGTAATCCACATACCTCAGGGCCGGCGGCACAATCCGCGCAAAGCGGTCGCTCTGCTCGCTCACCAGATCCAGACTGGTCATGATTCCCGCCGCTTGAATGCGCTTGAGCAGGCCCGCCGCCACGGTTCCGTATTCGGGATCGGCCTGATCCATGGCATCCAGCAGCAAGAGATAGCCCAGGTGGAATATCCGGCAACTCAGCCGCCGGATATCCACATGCCGGGGACTGAACAGGGCGTTCGCCCCGCGATGATGAAAGAACACGCGATCTCCCGTGGCATCGTCATTCATCACATCCGTGAACGAGGTGGGCGCCAGTTCCGTCACCCGCACTCCCTGTATATCCACGCCCAGTTCCGAAAAGACCCGTTGCAGGTAGCGGCCGTCGGCGTCGTTCCCGACCATGCCCAAGCCCGCCAGCGGAAAGGGCGCCTTGAGACGCGCCAGGTCATGGAGCACATTGGCGGGAGCGCCGCCGGGACTCAAGGTTTGGTCCTTGATATTGGCCAGCATGCCGCGACCGGGCAGACAGTCCACCCGCTTCACGCGGTCGACAATCCAATTTCCCGCCGCGGCAATCCCCTTCCGTTGGGTCATAGCTTCACCCGCATGCCTTCCCGTCACGGCTCAATCGCTAACCAGTTTCACGCAAGCGGGCGCATCTTCCTCGACTGCGCCGAAGCGTCCCACCCGCCGGTCTTCAAAATGGTTGTCATGGCCGTCATCGTTCGCGGTGGATACTTCGCCCACGATAGCATAGCCGGAATCGGCCCAGAAGGCATGCATGACCCCGCTGGTGAGGGTGATCCTTTCGCCCGCCGAAAGCAGCAGCGGCGCGCCCGCGGGAATATCGCGCGCTTCACCGTTCACCTGGAGACGGACCGCGCGCACGGAGGGCAGTTCGATCGCCAGCCGCCCCCAGCGGCAGACGATGTCCTCCTTCTTGATGGCATGGAAATGGCGCGGCGTCAGCTGGCCCCGCCGCAGATACATCACTTTCTCGCAATACTCCGGCTGTTCCGCCAGGTTTACCAGGGTCAAGCCAACCCGCGCGAAATCGCCCAGCCCGAAATCGGTCACATCCCAGCGCGGGTTGGGAGGCAGACTCCAGCCATGCCGCGCAAAAGCGCCCCGGGCTTCCTCGATCGCCGCGTTGATTTCCGATCGTTTCATAGCAGTTCGCGCGTTTCCAGGATGCGCACGACCGCGCCATTGCTCATCTTGAACAAGACCGTTTCGTTATGCGCCCAAGCCGACCAAACCGACGCTGATGCCCATTATGCGCGTCCGAGTCCGGCGGAGAGCGCCGCGACGCGCAGTTCGGCGATTTTGTTCTGGGCCGCGAAGGGGTCGCTCACGGGGAAGGTCTGGTTGACCAGGGCCACCGTATTGTCCGCCGCCACCTCGGCCAGCCCGCCGTCGATCACGAAACAAACCTCATCGCCGCTCTCGCGCGTGATCTTAAGCATGCCCGTTCCGAGCGCCGCCACCAGCGGCGTGTGCCCCGTCATGACCCCGAAGGAACCCACCACGCCCGGCAGCACACAGGCCGTGACGGTCTCGTCGAAGTGGACGCGGTCGGGACCGAGAATGCGCAGATGGTAACTCATGGCGGGCCTAGGCGTTCAACGTCAGGGCTTTTCTAAGCGCGTCGTCAATGCTGCCGACCATATAGAAGGCCTGCTCGGGGATTTTGTCGTGCTTGCCTTCCAAAATCTCCTTGAAGGAGCGCACTGTATCCACGGTTTGCACGTAGGCGCCGGGGATGCTGGTAAAAGTTTCGGCGACAAAGAAGGGCTGCGAAAGGAATTTTTGAACCTTGCGGGCGCGTTCCACGGTCAAACGGTCCTCCGCGGATAGTTCGTCCATGCCCAGGATGGCGATGATGTCCTGTAGTTCCTTGTAGCGCTGCAAAATCTCCTGCACGCCGCGCGCGACGCGGTAATGCTCTTCGCCGACGATATCCGGGGTCAGCATCGAAGATGAGGAAGTCAGCGGGTCCACGGCCGGGTAGATGCCCAGTTCGGAAATCTGCCGCGAAAGCTCCGTCGTCGCGTCCAGATGCGTAAAAGTCGTGGCCGGCGCCGGATCGGTATAATCGTCGGCCGGCACGTACACGGCCTGAATGGAGGTCACCGAACCCTCCTTGGTCGAGGTGATCCGCTCCTCGAGTTCGCCCATTTCGGTGCCGAGCGTCGGCTGATAACCGACGGCCGAAGGAATGCGCCCGAGCAGCGCCGAAACCTCAGAGCCGGCCTGCGTGAAGCGGAAGATGTTGTCGATGAAGAGCAGCACGTCCTGGTGCAGTTCGTCGCGGAAATATTCCGCGTTGGTCAGCGCCGAGAGCGCCACGCGCGCGCGCGCGCCGGGCGGCTCGTTCATCTGCCCGTAGACCATGGTGGTCTTCTTGAGCACGCCCGACTCGCGCATCTCGCGGTAGAGCGCCGTGCCTTCGCGGGTGCGTTCGCCGACGCCGGCGAAAACGGAGTAGCCGCCGTGTTCGGTGGCGATGTTGCGGATCAGTTCCTGGATCAGCACGGTCTTGCCTACGCCGGCCCCGCCGAAAAGACCGATCTTGCCGCCGCGCCGGTACGGGGCCAGCAGGTCGATCACCTTGATGCCCGTCGCCAGGATCACGCTGCGGGTGTCCTGCTCGGCGAACTTGGGCGGCGGACGATGGATCGGCATGCGCTTTTCGTAGGCGACCGGGCCGGCATTGTCGATCGGATCGCCCAGCAGGTTGAAAACCCGGCCGACGGTCCCGATGCCCACGGGCACGGTGATGACGGCGGCGGTGTCCATCACCGGCGCGCCACGCACCAGTCCGTCGGTCGTGTCCATGGCGATCGCGCGGGCCACGTTGTCGCCCAGATGCTGGGCCACTTCGAGCGTCAGATTCCATTCGCGCGCGTCGATCGTGGGATTGGTGATCTTGAGCGCCGTATAAATCGGCGGCAGTTCGCCCGGTTCGAAGCCGACGTCCACCACGGCGCCGAGAACCTGCGTAATACGTCCCATCCTGATCTTTTCACTGCTCATAATCGCGCTCTCCCCTCTCGTGCTACGCAGCGTATTTCTTCGCGGAGTAGCATCCGTCTTAAAGTCTTCAAGCCTGTTCCGTCACGGCGGCCTAGCCCTTCAACGCCTCGGACCCCGAGATAATCTCGGCCAACTCGCGGGTGATCGCCGCCTGCCGCGCCCGGTTGCGCAGCAGGATCGTCTCGTTGATCAGCTTATCGGCGTTGGTCGTCGCCGCATCCATGGCGGTCATGCGCGCCCCGTGCTCCCCCGCCGCGCTGTGCAGGAGGGCCAGGAAGATGCGCAGGCCGATGATCTGCGGCAGTATCGTGGCCAGCAGCGCCGCGTTGTCGGGTTCGACCAGCGGATCGGTCCGAGCCTCGTCCTCTTTAACGTCCGTCACGCACTCGAACGGCAGCAGGCGCTCGATCACGGGTTTCTGCGACATCGCGCTCTGGAAACGATTGTAGGCCAGGTAGACTTCCTGCACGCGGTCGGATACGAAATCGTACTGCGCATCGAGCGCCACACGCCAGGCATCGGCATACTCCGGTCGCGCCCCGGACGACTGGTAACTGTGCCGGAGCGTCACGCGGTTGCGGTACATCAGGGAGCCCCGCCGGCCGAAGAGGCTGACCGCCGAGGTCCGCCCTTCCTGCGCCCGCTGCTCCAGCCAGGGATGCAACACGCGAAACAAGTTGTTGTTGAAACCGCCGCAAAGGCCTTTTTCGGATGTCAGCATCACCACCAGCACCCGTCGCACCGGCGGGCGCGGACGCATCAGGACATGTTCCGCCACATCCTCGCCGCGGGCGACGCGCGCCACGATCCGGCGCAACGGCCTGGCGTATTCGTCGGTATATTTGACCGCTTCGATGGAGCGGCGCAGTTTGGTCGCCGAGACCATTTTCATGGTCTTGGTCAGCTTGCGCATGTTGCGCAGGCTGAGCAGCTTGACATTGAAATCCTTGACCGAAAGCATGGTTCCCCGGCCGCCGGTTTAGATGCCCCGGCTCTTGATCAGTTTGAGCAGTGCGTCCAGCGCGGCCTTCAATTCCGGCGTCATGACCGGCTTCGCGGCGAACAACCGGCGGTACTCCGCCGCATCGGGCGTCTCAAGGGCTTCGATGATTTGCTGTTCGAAGACGCGCACCGACTTGACCGGGATGTCGTCCAGCAAACCGTTGTTGCCGGCGTAAAGCAAAGCCACCTGAACGTCCACGGGCAGCACGGCATGCACGCCCTGTTTCATCAACTCCATCAGCCGCCGTCCGCGTTCCAGCTGGCGCAGCGTCGCGGCGTCGAGATCGGAGGCAAACTGCGCGAAACTCGCCAGTTCGCGATACTGGGCGAGATCGAGACGCAGCGAACCTGCTGTCTGTTTCATGGCCTTGATCTGGGCGTCGCCGCCGACGCGCGAAACGGAAATGCCGGCGTTCAGGGCGGGGCGCTGGCCGGCGTTGAAGGCGTTGGTTTCCAGGAAAATCTGGCCATCGGTGATCGAAATCACGTTGGTGGGAATGTAGGCCGAAACATCGTTGGCCTGGGTCTCGACGATCGGCAGGGCCGTCAGACTGCCGCCGCCGCCGGCGGCGCTGAGTTTGGCGGCGCGTTCCAGCAGGCGGCTGTGCAGATAAAACACGTCGCCCGGAAAGGCTTCGCGGCCCGGCGGACGGCGCAACAAGAGCGAAAGCTGCCGGTAGGCCTGGGCGTGCTTGGTCAGGTCGTCGTAAACGATCAGCGCATGACGGCCGGAATCGCGGTAGCACTCCGCCATCGTACAGCCGGTGTAGGGCGCGATGTATTGCATCGGGGCCGGGTCGGAGGCCGAGGCGCAGACGATCGTCGTGTATTCCATGGCGCCGAACTGGCGCAGGGTTTCGTAAACCTGCACGACGGTCGAAAGCTTCTGGCCGATGGCCACGTAGAAGCACTGCACGCCGGCGCCCTTCTGATTGATGATCGCGTCGATCGCGAGCGTGGTCTTGCCGGTCTTGCGGTCGCCAATGATCAGTTCGCGCTGCCCGCGGCCGATCGGCGTCAGCGCATCCACGACCTTGATGCCCGTCTGCAGCGGCTCATGCACGTCCTGGCGCTCGATGATGCCCGGGGCCTTGATCTCGATACGGCGCAGCGTCGTGGCCGCGATCGCCGGACCGCCGTCAATGGCCTGTCCGAGGGCGTTGACGATGCGCCCCTGCAAACTGTCGCCAACGGGCACCTCGGCGACCCGCCCCGTGCGACGGGCCTGGTCGCCTTCCTTGACGGCGTCATCCGCTCCGAAAAGCACCACGCCGACGTTGTCCTCCTCCAGATTGAGCGCGATCCCCATGCTGCCGTCGGCAAACTCGACCAGTTCCCCGGCCATGACGTTCGACAAGCCGTTGACGCGCGCCACGCCGTCGCCCACCGTAAGCACGGCGCCGACTTCGGCGATGTCCACCGGACGGTCGTCGGCCGCCAGATTTTGTTTGAGGATCGAGGCGATTTCCGAAACGCGAATTTCCATCATACCATTTCCTCTCCCATCCGGTCTCAACTCCCGGCCACGGCCCGGCGCATACGCGCCAGACGTCCCGCCACACTAACATCCACCCAGGTATCCCCTACCAGGGCCTGGGCGCCGGCGATCAGACCCGCGTCCACCTTCCAGTCGATACGCACGCCGCGCGCGCCGGTTCGGCGCCGCAAAGCTTCGATCACGGCCGCCCGCAGCGCCTCGTCGGTTTCCACCGCGGTGGTTACCGTCGCCCGCAGCACGCCGCCGGCCCGTTCGCTCAGCCGGCGGAACTCGTCCAGAATATCCGACAGCCGGTCCAGGCGCCGGCGGCTCTCCAGCAACGAAAGGAAGCGCAGGGTCAGCGGCGCCACCCGTCCGCCGAAGATGCTCGCGATCGACTCCCGGCGGCGCGCCGGATGCAGCTGATAATTTCCGCAAAAGGCCGCGAACTCCGGAAGCTCCCGCCAGAGCTGCTCCAGCGCCTGCGCATCCGCGTCGGCCGCGGCCAGCACGCCGCGTTCGCGCGCCAGGTCGAACCAGGCGCGGGCATAGCGGCGTGATGTCTGGCGGGTATGCATGACGGGCGTCCTAGACCTTCTGCAGCCACTCTTTGGTCAGCGCGCGGTTTTGCTCGTTATCGAGACTGCGGCCGACAATCTGGCCCGCCAGCGTAATCGCGATCTCCGCGCTTTCCTGACGCAGCGTCTTGCGCGCCTGCTCGGTGGCGGCCTCGATTTCGCGCCGCGCATCGGCCAGCAAAGCTTCGCCGGCCGTGCGCGCCCTGGTTTCGGCCGCCTGCGCGACGGCCTGGGCCGCGGCGCGCGCCGAAGCCAGAAGGGCCTTGGCCTGTTGCTGCGCCCCGGCGATCGTGCGCTCGTGTTCCTGCTGGGCGGTTTCCGCCGCGAGCCGCGCCTTCTCGGCATTGTCCAGCGCCCCGCGAATCCGCTGCTCGCGCAGGTCCAACCCCTTCAGGATCGGCCGCCATGCCACGCGGTTCAGAATCCACACCAGACAGGCGAACGCCACCCAGGTCCACAACAACATCGGGACGGACACGTCCATGAAATTGTGGGCCTGCGCCCCCTCGCCGGCGCCGGCATGGTGCGCCGGCACGGAGATCGAGGACTGATTAGTGCTTAGCGGTTGCTCCAGCATGATATTTTCGCTCACAATCCGGCCTGTAGCCTGACAGCCTGGGTCTAAGCAACCGGCGTCGTCATTTCGCCATGATGCAAACGATCAGCGCGAAGAGCGCCACACCTTCCATGAGCGCGCCGGCAATCAGCATGTTAACCTGAATCTTGCCCGCCATCTCCGGCTGCCTGGCAATACCCATCATGGCGCCATAGCCCACCAGGCCAATGCCAATGCCCGCGCCTACGCTCGCCAGACCCGCACCCAATGCCGCAATCGATCCGTTCATCGTCTCACCTCGTTTTTATTCGCGCCCCCGGCATTCGCCGCCGGCGCAGATTTTTAGTAACCACCACTCAGCACCGAACTTCTACGATCGTAATCATGATATGCAATTTCATCCTCAATGCGCCGGATGATACGACTGACCGATAAACACCGCCGACAGGAGGGTGAATATATAAGCCTGCAGAAAGGCGATAAAAATCTCCATCAGGTAAATCATGATCGCCATCGCCACCGCCGGCAGCGCCCAGGCGCCAAAAATGACCATCATGCCCAGCATGAAAAACACCACCATGTGTCCGGCCAGCATGTTGGCGAACAAACGGATGGTCAGCGCGCCGGCCTTGATGAACAAACCTATGAACTCGATCGGCAGCAGCACCAGCAAGATCGGCCACGGCACGCCCTGTGGCGCCAGGCCCTTGAAAAAGCCCAGCACCCCGTGACGCAACATGGCGCCGCCCACCATGAATACGAAGGTGAGCGAGGCCAGCGCGCCGGTCACCGCCAGGTTGGCCGTCGCCGCGCGCAGGCCCGGAATCAGCCCGATCAGGTTCATCGCCAGAATGAAGAAGAAGAGCGAGCAGAAGTACGGCGTGAACCGGCGGCCGTCTTCGGCGCCCAGGTAAGGAATGGAAATCTGGTCGCGAATGAAGAGCACCATCGCCTCCAGAGCGTTGGTCAGCCCCGTCGGCGCCACCGCGCGCCGGTTGTACAGCCGTCCGAAGACGACCAGCAGCGTCAGCGCCGCCAGCGTCACCATCAGTCCATGCACACTGACCCAGTCCGGCAGGGACCACCCGAAGAAGGGCACTGTCAAATGGTCCAGATTGCCGACATCTTCCGAGATAAACGCCTGGACAGCGTCGATCCGCGCCTGCAACTCGGCCGCTGCGCTGTCAACCACCGCGCTCATGCTTTATTTTCCCGATTAACCACCATCCACCTTCCACCTTCCACCTTCTTACATTCCCCACTCCCGCCATCTGCGGATTTCCATCGGCAACCACGCAAAATAGCCGCAGACCAGCGTGGTCGCCAGAGGATTGAACCATGCCGGACGGAAGCGCGCCACAACCACCAGCACGAGCACCAGCAGCGCTACGCGCAAGCCGTTGGCGAGCAAACCCCACAGCGCCCAAATGTGCATCGGCGCGCCTAATGCCCGCCCGGCAAACCAGGCCGCCGCAAGCGCATTCAGCCCTGCCAGCCCCCATCCCAGCGCCAGCGGAAACCAGGCCGCAGAATACCCCCAATGGCGCGCCACCGCCAGCGGCAAAACAAATCCCTCCAACGCCACCCAAGCGAAGAACGACAGAAACACCGTCAAACCAGAACCGCGGCGCTTCATGGAGACCCGTGTTTTCGCGGCACTTTCAATCCCCGCGGCCGTTTACGCGCATCTTCGGCGTTGAGCTCGCGCACGACTTTCCAGGTTTCGTAGGCAATGTAGAGCAGACCCAGACCCGCGCCGATAGCCGTCCACATTACGCCGCCGCCGCGCCGGTGGTCCAGCCACCAGCCCAGCCCGGCGAACATGCCCATCCCCACCGCCATCGAAAAACCAAGCGACAGCGCCGCATTCAACGGCCGCCGGTCTCCGGGCAAAGGCTGTTCCCAATTGAACACGCCCCAGAGTAAACGTCAAACCACCGCCGCTGTCAACGTTTTACCACCACGTTGTGGTATCGGAGGATCATATCGGTTCGAACGCGTTCAGCGGGCGTATTCGACGGCGCGGGTCTCGCGGACCACGGTCACACGGATCGTGCCGGGATAGCGCAATTCGTTCTCGATTTTGCGGCAGATCGAGCGCGCCAGCACCAGCGCCTCGGCATCGCTGACCGCCTCGGGCTGCACCAGGACGCGCACCTCGCGTCCGGCCTGGATGGCGAAAACGCGCTCGACACCGGGGAAACCCGCCGCCATGGTTTCCAGTTTTTCCAGCCGTTTCATGTACATGTCGGCCGTCACGGAGCGGGCGCCCGGCCGCGCGGCCGACAGCGCGTCGCAGGCCATGACCAGCCAGCCGTAGGCGCTCTCGACGGGCGCTTCCTCGTGATGCGCCGCCACGGCATTTACCACCAGCGGTATTTCGCCGTAGCGCCGCAGCAAGTCGGCGCCGATTTGCGCGTGGCTGCCTTCAACATCGCGATCCACAGCCTTGCCGATGTCGTGCAGGATCCCGATCCGCCTGGCCAGCACGGGGTCCAGTTTCAGTTCCGACGCCATGCTGCCCATAAGTTTCGCCGTTTCGATCGAATGGGTCAGCACGTTTTGCGCGTAGCTGGTCCTGAAGGAAAGCCGCCCCAACAGCAGCACCAGTTCGGGGTCGAGGTTCTGCATGCCAACCTCCAGCAAGGCCGCTTCGCCGGCCGCGCGCATGCCCTGCTCCACCTCGGCGCGCGCTTTTTCAACCACTTCCTCGATGCGGCTGGGATTGATCCGTCCATCCTCGATCAGCTGGTTCAAGGCCACGCGCGCGATTTCGCGGCGCAGGGGATCGAAGGCCGAGATCACGATCATCTCCGGCGTATCGTCCACCAGCACGCTGACCCCGGTGGCCGTTTCGATGGCGCGGATATTGCGTCCGTCGCGTCCGATAATCCGGCCTTTCATCTCCTCGTTCGGCAACGTCACCGTGCTGGTCATGAGACCGCCCGGATGTCCGGCCGTGTAACGCTGCACCGCCTGCGCCACGATCGTCTGCGCAGTACGCTCCGCCGTGGCTTGGGCCGTCTCCTGCAGCCGCCGGACCAAGCCGGCCATTTCGCCCCCCACCTCCGTCTCGGCGCGCGCGTAAAGCTCGGCGCGCGCCGCCTCGCCGGTCATGCCCGCCAGTTCCTGCAAACGCGCCACGGCGGCCCGCTTTTGAAGCCCCACGTCGGCGCGCGCCTGGGCCACGTCCTGGGCATGCCGGTTCAGATCGGCGTCGCGCGTTTCGAGCGCGCGCTCCTTGGTTTCGAGCGCGTCCATGCGATGCGTCAGTTGTTCTTCGCGATGGGCCAGCCGCGTGTCCAGATGATCGAGTTCGGAGCGCCGCACCGCCAGGGTGGCTTCGAATTTTTCGCGCGCCTTGAGCACGTCGTCCCTGGCCTGCATTTCGGCGTCGCGGCGGATATTGCCAGCGTCGCGTTCCGCCTGCCGCATGATGCGCTGCACCTCGTGGACCGACGAATTGCGCAGGACCACGCTGAGCAGCATGTGGATCAAATATCCCGCGCCCATGCCGCACAAGCCGAAGATCAGAATGTCCGTGCTATCCATGAGAACCGGTCTCCTCGCATGCAACCGCGCCGGACGGCGTTCAGACCCGTCCGCTAACCGCGATCGTACGCGTTTCAGTTATTATACCATCCATGCCTACATCCGTTTCGCCGACAGGCACCTCGGCCACCAGCAGCGCCTCCAGCGTCACGCCGAGTTTGAGCGCGGCGGTCCGTCCCTCCGCGCGCCGTGCGGCATCGATCTCCGTCAGCAGGCGGTCATAGTAGCCGCGCCCGTGGCCGATCCGGTGCCCCTCCGCGTCGAACGCCAACCCCGGCAGACAGACCACCTCCACGGCGGCGGGGTCCACCCAGCACAACCGCGCCGGCTGCGGGGCTCCCTGCGGTCCCCGCACCGCCGGCAGATCCGGAAAGTGTTCGGCTGGCGCATAGCTCTGCGCCTCCGCCCGCCAGGCCGGCACGCACCAGCGCAGCCCCGCATCGGGACTCGTTTTCATCAAGCCGCGCAGATCCGGCTCCCCGGCCATCGGCCAATAGCCCAAAAGCGTCCTGGCCCGCGCCACAGCTTCGATCGCGGCCACACGCCCGCAAACGGCGAGGCTCAAAACATCCCATGCGCCGGCTTCCAGCGCGCGGCGCCGGGCGCGCATCTGAACCCGCAAGGCCGTTTTGGCTTCCGCCAGAGCCGTCATGTCTTCCCTCCATCCGCCCGCCCGCGTTCGCCGTCCGCCGCCACCGCCGCGGCGCGCAACCGGTCCCAGTGCGCCATGCGCACCGCAATCGTCGCCTCGTAGCCCTCTTGCGACGGTTGATAGTAGACTGCCGCCGTCGGCGCATAGCATTGTGCCACAAAATGGCCCTCGTGGTCGTGCGGATAATCGTAGCCGCTGTGGCCCAGCCGGGCGGCGCCCTTGTAGTCCGCGTTGCGCAAGGCGCGAGGCACCGGCAGGACGCGGCCGGAGCGCACATCCTCGATCGCCTTGTCCACCGCCAGATAAGCCGCATTGCTCTTCGGCGCGGTTGCCAGGTAGGTGGTGGCCTGGGACAGCACGATGCGCGCCTCGGGCATGCCGACGAATTCCACGGCCTGCAGCGCCGCCACGGCCACGCTCAGGCCGCGCGGATCGGCGTTGCCGATATCCTCGGAAGCCAGCACAATCAGACGCCGCACGATGAAGCGCGGGTCTTCGCCCGCCTCCAGCATCTTGGCCAGCCAGTAGACGGCGGCGTTGGGGTCCGAACCGCGCACACTCTTGATGAAGGCGGAAATCGTGTCGTGGTGCCCGTCCTCGTCGCGGTCATAAACCACGGCCTTCTTCTGGATGGATGCCTCGGCCACGGCCAGTGTCAGGTGAATCCCGCCGTCAGCGGCATCGGGCGGAGTGGTGGCGAGCGCAATTTCCAGCGCCGTCAGGGCGCGGCGCGCATCGCCTTCGCTGTAGGCCGCGAGATGCTCCAGCGCGTCGTCATCGGCCGCCACCGGCGCCGTCAGCAATGTGCGCGGATCGGCAAGCGCCCGGCGCAGCAGGTCCAGGATGTCGTCAGCGCCCAGCGGCTCCAATTCGAAGAGCTGCGAGCGCGAGGTCAGCGGGGCGGTGATGAAAAAAAAGGGATTGTGCGTTGTGGCGCCGATCAGGGTGATCGCACCCTCCTCGACGTAAGGCAGCAGCAGATCCTGTTGCGAACGGTTGAAGTGGTGAATCTCGTCGATAAACAGGATCGTCCTGACCCCGTCGCGTTCGCGCCGCAGGCGGGCGGCGGCCAGCAGTTCGCGCAGCACAGCCACGTTGGCAAGCACCCCGCTGGTGCGCTCGAAACGCCTGCTCGTCGCGATGGCGACCGCCTCGGCGATGGAAGTTTTGCCGCAGCCGGGCGGGCCGAACAAAATCAGACTTTGCACCCGGTCGGCTTCGATCGCCCGCCGCAAGAGGCAGCCCGGGCCCAGAATATGCCGCTGTCCGACAATTTCGTCGAGTCCCCGCGGACGCAATCGCGCCGCCAGCGGCACGCCGTTTCCCGGCGTCCGCTCCGGCGCGCGCTCTTTGTCGAATAAATCCATGAATCAACCCAAGAAAAATACCCCACCAAGCCGTAGGGGCGACAGTCTCTGTACCACTTCGCCATCAGGTGGGCGATCCGACCTAAAGTTTCCAAGTCCCGCGCCTAGCGCCGGGCCTGTGGGCGCCCAAGGTGTTCAACCGCCCTGTACCATTTACATAACGGGTGAGAGATTATAGCCCGTACACGAACCTGGCAGGGTATTAAAATCCTCCAGCATGGCGGGCGCACCGCCCGCATATCAAAGACCGCACAAAATCAACCGCCACAGCCGACCGGACATCCCCGACCTCAGAACAGTCTATCATACCTGCGCGATGATGCGGAAGAATATTCGCCGATTTTGTCCGGCGCTTTTACAGCTATTCTCATTATGGCCGCTAGAATACGGACGACACGGAGGTCGTCTCTCCAAAAACTTGGGAATCACGGGTGTTTTCGTGAATGGAGGGACGACCTCCGTGTCGTCCGGACCTGCGCAAGAGGCCATAATGCGAATT
>JANYBP010000037.1 GCA_025360745.1 bacterium | reverse complement strand
AATTCGCATTATGGCCTCTTGCGCAGGTCCGGACGACACGGAGGTCGTCCCTCCATTCACGAAAACACCCGTGATTCCCAAGTTTTTGGAGGGACGACCTCCGTGTCGTCCGTATTCTAGCGGCCATAATGAGAATTGCTGAAACCCGAGAGCCAGGCCTTGACACATCGATGCGGTTCAGCACGCCAGAAAATCCCCGCCACGAACACGCCTGTGTCCATGACAACCGGGATCATGCTTCACGCACTTCTCGCAACGCTCGTTCCACGAGTTCACGGGCTTTTTTGGGAGAATGCCGACCCGCGGGGGTCTGCGCCAACAAAACCGCGACTTCCTGATCGGAAGGCGCTCGTACGGGCCGAATCAACAACCCATCTGTCCCCATATCGAATACATTCAACGGTCCGCCTTGCTCCAAACCCTCACGACGACACCATTCCAGCGGGAAAACCGATTGCCTCTTCCTGGTCAGAGTCATGGTCGTAGTTTTCATAAGTAGTATTATATTACCGATTTAAAGAGATGAAAAGCAAATTTGAAACATCACAAAGATGGTATCTTACGCCTGCGTGAACAGCCCGACTGTTCGTTTACTGTTCACCGTTCACTGTCTTTACTCGCCAACGGCGACCAGCGGGCGAAGAAGCCTGTGGGCAGGCGGCTTTTGAGGGATGGGGCGCCGATGGTCATGCAGCCGGATTCGATCCGGCCGCCGAAGCGTTCGACCCACGGCAGGAGCAGGTTCTCCATCAGCACCGGCGAGAAACCGAGGGTGTGGCAGGTGAAGAGCACGAAGCGCGGCCGTTGGCTGGTCAGCCCAAACAGCGCGTCGAGCAGCGGCTGCAGATGTTCTTCGATGATCCAGCGTTCGCCGTCGGGACCTTTGCCGTAGCTTGGCGGATCGAGGATGATGCCGTCGTAGCGCCGGGCGCGGCGCGCCTCGCGCAACACAAAGCCCGTCGCGTCGTCCACAATCCAGCGCACGGGCGCCTTTTCCAAACCGCTCGCCGCCGCATTGCCGCGCGCCCAGTTCACGATGTCGCGCACCGCGTCCACATGGCAGACCTCGGCCCCGGCGCGGGCCGCCACCAGGCTGAGCGCCCCGGTATAGGCGAAAAGATGCAGCACGCTACAGGGCGTGGCGGCGCGCACCCGTTCGGTCACCCAGTTCCAGTGGCCGGTATGTTCCGGAAAAAGGCCCATGTGTCCAAACCCGGTGGGTTTGACCAGAAAGCGCAGGCCATCCCAGTTCAGGGACCATTCTTTCGGCAGCGTGCGCGCAAAGGTCCAGTTTCCGCCGCCCTCCGCACTGCGGTGGTAAACGCCGTCCGTCTTGCGCCACAGTTCCGGCCGCTCGCGCCGCCAGAGCGCGACCGGGGACGGTCTGTCGAAAACAAAGCCGCCAAAGCGCTCCAGACGGGTCTCCTCGCCCGCATCGAGCAATTCGTAATCCCCACCCGTCAGCGCCGCAAGGTCCATGGCTTTTGTCCTTCGAATCAAAATCCGCGCAACTGGAAATAACGGGCGACAATTCCGAAAAGCGCCGCATCGGCCAGCGCGGCGACGCCCAGCAGACGCATCCACTTGGGATACTGCACGAATGGCGCCAGGGTCTTGCGGAACCACCAGGGCGCGGCGATCAGCACGGCGCCTTTCAGCACGCAGATATAGGACAGCGCCACCGGCACGAAGCGCACGGGCGTTCCGGTCCAGCGCGCCGCGTCGAGTATGAAGTAGGGCGCCATCAGCAGCAGCCCTCCCAGTGCCCGAATGGCCAGCAGTTCGTCCACTAAAACAACCGTGATCAGATACGCCGCGACCGCCATGTACCAGAGGTACGGCCGCAGGAAATCGAACCAGTCCACCGGGGTCATCCACAGATAGACCGCGATCCAGGCATAGACCGCCAGCGCCAACAGGCGCCCCGCCCAGACGCTGCGCGGCAGCGCCTGCACACCGCGCCCCAGCGCCAGCGGCGCCGCCAGCGCCGCCACCCCCAGCAACGCGCTCAGTCCCGCCACCAGCCAACACCAAATCGAGATAGTCATGATGCTTCTTTCCGCGCCGTAACGACGACGCACAAAACCAGAAGACAGAATTCAGAAGTCAGAAGCCAGAATGGAATTCGAACATGAACCCCAAGGTTGTCGCGACGTCCCTATTCTGACTTCTGCATTTTTACCACCACACCGTACAAGGTTTGCTCCAAAGCATGATCGATCCGCACAGCGACCAGATCGCCCGCCCGGACACCGTCCGCTGGCGGAAAGATCGCGATCTGATTCATGCGCGTGCGCCCGGTCCAGCGGCCGGAATTGCCGTTGCTGACCCCCGCCGCCAGAACCTCCAGCGGTCGTCCGAGATAGGGCGCATGCAAGTCCAGCCCGCGCCGGTTCTGATCGTCCAGCAGAATCCGGTTGCGGCGCCGCTTTTCGGCGACCGGAACATCGTCGGCCAGCGCCGCCGCGCGCGTCCCTTCACGCGGTGAATACTGGAAGATGTAGCTGTTGTCAAATGCCGCCTCGTCCATCAGCGCCCGCGTGGCCTCGAAATCCGCCTCCGTTTCGCCGGGGAAACCCACAATCACGTCGCTGGTGATGGCCAGGGAAGGCATGGCCGCGCGCAAGCGGCGCACGGCGTCGAGATAGCCCGCCGCCGTGTAACCGCGGCCCATTACCGAGAGCAGGCGGTCGCTGCCGGACTGCACCGGCAGGTGCAAATGTTCGCAAACGCGCGGCAGTTCGGCCATCGCGCGCACCAACTCGGGCGTGCAGCCGGAGGGGTGGCCGGAGGTGAAACGCACACGCGCCAGACCGGGCACGGCGTCCACCGCCTCCAGCAGGCAGGCCAGCGGCTCCGTAAAACCACGCGGCGAGACCCAGCCCTCCGGCAGCGCCCGATTGGCGCGGCCGTAGGCCATCACGCTCTGGCCGAGCAACGTCACCTCGCGCACGCCGCCGGCCGCCAGCGCGCGCACTTCCTCCAGCACGTCGGGGATCGCGCGGCTGTGTTCGCGGCCGCGCACACGGGGCACGATGCAGTAGGCGCAGCCGCGGTCGCAGCCGAAAAGAATGTTCACATAGGCCGAAACGCCGCCCGCGAGATGACCGCTGAGGGCCGCAAAATCGTCGTGTTGCTCCTCCACATTCACGACCGGCCCGGCGCCGGCCAGCGCCGCGCGCACGGCGCCCGGCAGCGAGGCCAGGCGGTGGGTGCCCACGACGACGTCGAGTCCGCGCACCCGCTCCGTCAGCGCGGCGCCCAGCCGCTGGGCCATGCACCCGAAAATGCCGGCCACGCCGGCGCGGCCGGCCTGGCGACGCTGGGAAACCAGCAGTTGCAGTTTGCCAAGCGACTTGTCCTCGGCCTTGCCGCGCACACTGCAGGAATTGACCAGGAAAACATCGGCCGTAAGCGCGTCGGTCGCCGACGTAAAGCCATGCCGTTGCAGCAGGGCGGCCGCGGCCTCGGAATCGCGCACGTTCATCTGGCAGCCGTAAGTATGTATAAAAAACGTGAGCGGGCGCGGCTTGTCGGGGGTCATTCCACACTCCCCCGCGGTTCGTCCGCCACTGGCGCAGGCGCGTTGGTCGCCGAAGCGGGCGCGGCTTCGTCCCCGCCGCCCTCCTTCAGACGCCGCAAAGTCCAGATCGGCGCATCGAGGATGCCTTCCAGATGAAACTCGAAGCGCTTGCTGGTGGGATAGTCCACCGCGCGCAAGGCCTGGGCCAGTAAGCCGCCGCCGCGCAGCGTCCTGACCTGGACCATGCCGTCCAAAACACCGTCGGCCAGGCGGCAGGTGCCGCGCGCCGTCATGGAAACGACATCGCTTTCGAGCACGGCGTCGCTGGCGCTTACCACCCCGTCGCGAATCGCGAACGGCACCCGCAAATCGGTCGTGCGCGAGGCCCAGTTCACGCCCGGCGTCGTGCGGTTCATGGACTCTGTAAAGCGGTTGAAGAGCGGCAGCCGGAAAAGTTGTCCGTCCTTGACGCGCAGCGTGCCGTCGCCTTCCACGACACGCACCCGGTTGGAAACCACCTTTCCCGACAAATCGAGCGTGCCGTAGATCCGCCCCTGAACAGGTCCGACGGACGGCGGGCCCGCCACATCGCGCAGGATACCCTCCAAATCGGCGTGCAGAATTTCCAGATGCATCCGCAGACGCGAAATTTGATCCTCGCCTTGCTCGGGGCCAATCCAGCCCGAGCCCGTGAAAGTGCCGCCATATAGACGCCCCCTCAGTTCGTTCACCCGATTGGTCGGCCCCTGCAAACGCAAATCGAGCACGCAGGATTCCGCGAGCAGGCCGCCAATCGAAAGGCTCACGCCGTCCAGCCGCAGGGCGGCGTCGTTGCGCGCGGGATTGCTCCAGGCCACCCGCCCGCCCGCCGTGACTCGCGCCCCAGCCCCGCCGCGCACGACCTGCGCGATGAAGTTGCGATCCCAGCCGGCCAGCCGGGCCAGCGCGCCGGGATCGGCGTCTGACACCAGTTCGAAGTCGGCTTCCTGATTATCCCAGTCGACCGTCAAGGAGCCGCGCGAGGTCTGTTCACCCAGCACAAAAAGCAGTGGATCGAGCCGCATGGTGTGCGCAGCGGAGCCGCGTTCGAAGACGCCGTGCAAGCGGGCGAAGGCCAGCGCTTCGCCACGATAGCGGAAGCGGTTGCCTTGAAAGTCCACGGTCAGCCGGTATTGACCGCCCTCCGGCAGGCCGTTGAATTCCCAGACGCAGTGCGGCGGACTCTCGATAAAGGCGAAGCGGTTCAAGACGCTCAGGTCTTTCCCGGAAAGCAGGCGCACGAGCGGATCCAGGGCATGGGGATCGAAGTCGGTCTCCAGGCGGGCGCGCAGGACGCCGTCGCCGTCAAACGTCGCCTGTCCATTCACCGCCCCGCGGCCGCGGCCCGTCCCGAGCCGTCCCTGCAGCCGGGTGATCGCCACATTGGAGCCGTGGGCATTAATCTGCGCCGAGAGCCATTCCACCGGCACGCCGAAAACTTCGCTGTGGCTCAATTCGATGCGATAGTCGCGCGGCGGCAGCGCGTTCAAGATCGTGCGTCGCGCCGTCTCGTTGCCGCCGCGTGGCGCGCGGATCGCCCCGCCGTCCACGGTCACGGAGCGCAGCCAGCCGGGCCGGCCGCGGGCAAGGGCCGACAGATCGAAACGCAGGCGCACGCGCCGCGCTTCGATCAACGGCGCGCCAGGCACGCCGCGCGCGTAAAGCGCCGCCCGTTCGGCCACCACCCCGCCCCAGAGGTCGAGTTTGACGGCCGAGGTTTCGAGCACCAGGCCAACCGATTCCAGGCGCGCCATCAGCCGCCGGGTCAAGGACGGAGGCAGCCCCACCACCGTCATACCCAGCACCGCCAGCACAATCGCGCCCAGCATGAAAAGCGCGCACTGCCGGGCGAGCCAGCCCAACGTCAGGCCCGCGCGCTTCGGCGGCCGCGCGCCCTTGTGCGATATCAACGGTTG
Source organism: bacterium (assembly GCA_025360745.1). GTDB lineage: Bacteria > Verrucomicrobiota > Kiritimatiellia > CAIKKV01 > CAIYGI01 > CAIYGI01. Next base: position 25,802 of record JANYBP010000037.1, on the reverse strand, counting down.
TTGGTCCATTGCGAACCTGTAACTTCTACCATGTCACGATGGAGCGGCGGAAGGCTTCCGCCGCCGCCGCCGGTATCACCGCCACGCCGTCCTGACCCTGCACGGCGGCAAATACGCCCCCGGCGGCATCGCCGCCCAGCACCAGGTTTTTTTCGATTCCGCTGGCGCCGGCCAGTCCGATTGCCAGCCGCACCGCTGGCCGTTCGAGCCCGGCCGCCGCCCGGCGCCCGGCGTCGAGCCGTTCGAAGCGCAGGGCCGGCAGCGCCGCCAGCCAGTTGGTCACGGATGCGATGGCCTCGCGGGATACCCGCCCGCCCGCCGGGCTTTGCACCGTCCAGCGGCCGCGATCGCAGACAACGGTTTCCTCCAGTCCATCGCTCCAGCGCGTCACGCGCAGGATGTCGCTGGACGGAATCGCGAGCAGCATGCGGTTGCGGTACGCGGCGGGGTTCAGGGCATCGTTCCAGGTCCCGCCCTCCCCGATCCCCAGCGCCGCGCGCCAATCGCGCTCGGAGAGGCGCCACTCGTCCATGATGCCGTCGCGCCGCACACGCACAATGTGATTGGTATCGGGCGGCCAGATCCAGGCCACCGATTCGGCCACGCCGGCCGGCGGGAGGTTGGAGCCCGTCGGAGATACCGGCGCACCTTCGCTGATGGCCAGCAGCATGGCCCAGTCCGTACGGGTGGAGGCGTTGTTCGTGGAGCCGGTCGCGGCGCCACGCTGGATGGCCCGCAAAGCGCCGAGATGGCGCAGCAGCGCCATCACGGGCAGCGTGTCCGCCGGTTCCCGCACGGGCTCCACCAGATTCCAGACGTTGGTCGCTCCCGCACGCTCCAGGGTCAGGCGCTCTTCCCCGGCCACCAGGCGCAGGCGGGTGACGGTTTCAGGGTTGATCGGCCAGACCCGCCGGTCGCGCAGTTCGGAGGGCCGCAAGTCCACGATCGCATCAACCTGTTCGCCGGGAATCAGGCAGGCGTCGCCCGCCGCATCGCAGCGCGCATAGCGCAATCCGGCGCGGCCGGGCGGCTCGCGTCCGATCCAGACGTAGGCCCCGGCCTGGTCCCCGGCCTCGGCCACGCAGACCTGCGCCGACGCGTCATCGCCCAGCCCGGCGCTGACCGTGTCGCGCGTCACGTTGGTCGCAAATTCGACCGTCTCCACCGCGAACAACTCGCGCAGCAGCGCCTCGACCCGGCGGTCGTCGGCGCGCGACGCATCCGGTTGTTCCATCCACCAGCCGGTCCCGCGGCGAACAAGTTTGACATAACCCGCCGCGTTTTTGATTTCAAAGCGCACAACCCGCCCAGGATCGCCGGTGAAAAGCGCGCGGTCGCGAAAGTCTTCCGCGGCGGCCGGCAGCGCATCCAGCAATTCGCGGCCGGTGACGATCACGTCGGGATCTTTATCCAGTTGCGTATAAACGGCGTTGCCCAGCGCGGCCTCCTGGCCGATGCGCAGCACATGCATCGCCGCCGGGCGTCCGATTTGCAGCGTGACGGACGGCGCATCCAAGCCGTAGGCGTCCAAATCCAAACCGCGGTCCAGTCGCTGGCGCGGGGTGATCGTATCCACGCGCTTCAGTGCGCGCAGTGTGTCTAGTAACTTCGTCACCCTCCCCGGCGCCGCGCGCCCCGCGAAAGGCGACGTCAGCAGCCAGCCGTCGCCGCGTTGTTCAAGCCGCACGCTGCGCGCCCCCGCCTCCAGAACGATCAGACTGGGACCCTGCGCGGCCAAAGCCAGCAGCGGCGCGTCAATGCGCGCGTGCCGCTCCGCCGCCGTCCGCCCGGGACGTTCGAAAATCAGGATATAGGCGCCCAGCAAAAGCACAGCGCCCAGCAGACGGATTACGCTGCGCCCATTCATCGCTCCACCGCCGCCCTCGAAACGTCATTTTCATGTCCGCGCCGGCGGCGGTCGCGCCGCGTCATCGCCACCATCCCGGCCACGCCCAACGGCAGGGCCGGTATCACACCCAGCGCCACGATCCACAAGATCCGCTCCTGCGGCGCAGCCAGCCGGGTCTCATCCTGATGGCGTGGTCGCGGCGGGGCATCGAGCAGCCGTTCGCGATCGAGCAACCAGTTCATGGCGTTCAGGAAAAAATCGGCGTTGGCGCCCGCCAGGCCGCCGTTGACGGCGAAACCGGAATCGCCCACAACGACCAGACGGGTCGGACGAAGATGCATGTCCAGCTCGCCCGCGGCCCCACGTTCGACCGCCACGGCCAAAGAAAGCGGACCGGCGCGGTCCTCCGCGGCATCGAAAATCGGCGGCTGCTCGGCGGCATTGGAATCGGCCCAGCTGGCGGCCGAGGACAAGATCAGCGGCGTCACCACCGGACGGTCAAGCCGGTCGCGCCGGTCGCCGCCGCCCCGCGAATCCGCATCCAGCGCCTCCACCACCTGCGGTCGAGGAAAAACCGTCACCAGCCCCGTCAGCCGCCGCGTCACGGCGTGGTCGCCGTACGCCGACGCCACCACCGCACGCCGGCCGCCCGCATCGGTCTTGCGATCCGCCATCACGCCGGCCAGCGGATGTTCGTTGACAATCTGGGCGCTCGCGCGCACGCCCCAGCCGGCCAGCAGTTCATCGAGACCGACGGCCGAATCCGCGTCCAGCAGCAGCAAGGCCCGCCCGCCGTCCCGCAGGTATGCCGCCAGCGCATCGAGTTCCGGTCGGGCCAGCGGCCGCTCCGGACCGGCCAGCACCAGCGCCTGGAAATCGTTCAAGGGGTGGTCGGGTGCGGCCAGTCGCACGCGCCGCACATTGACGTGCTCTTCGCTCAGCCGCCGCGCCACAGCGGCCAGTCCTCCGCCCATGCGGTTGTCTTCCGGATCGTGCTCGCCATGCCCGCTCACGAAGCCCACCGTCGCCGTCTGCGGATACAGCACGCGGCTCAGGGCGCCCGCCAGCGCGCCATCAACGACATCTGACTCGCCCTCGACGCTGTCGGGACTGCCGCCGCTATCGGGCAAGGCCGCGCCCAGATTGACCGCCACAATTTCCGCCGCGCCGCGCACCACCAGCGCCGGCGAACCAAGATCGCCGCCGCAACGGCGGGCCAGGTCGCGCATCGCCGCCAGGTCGCGGTCGGGATCCACTGTGTCGAAGGCGATCAGCGGAGCGGCGGAACGGCACTCCAGCAGGGCCTTGCGCAGCAGCGGCAGCGCGCGGTCGCCGCCGCGGCAGACGATCGTGACCGTCAGCGGCCGGTCCACCCGCCGCGCCAGTTCCAGTGTGCGCGCGCCGGTGACCTGGTGGCGCGCATCCGTCAGTCGCAGCGCCATGGGGTGCCGCACGGCCACGTAAACGACCATCGCGGCCAGCAGCGCCGAAAGCGCGAACGATGCGGCCAGCGTCCAGCAGCGCGGACGGCGGCGCCAGCGCCCTTCGAGCAGGATGGCCGAGGCCCACAACATCCACAACATGGCGACCAGATAGCCCACCACATAGCGTCCTTCGATCGTGCCGACGGCGAAACGGCTCAAATGATGACTCTCGGGAAGGCGAAAGGCGCGCATGGGCGCCGTCCAGGCGCCGATCCCGTTTTGACTGCCCGGAGCAAAAAACAGCGCCAGCGCCACCAGCGCCACCAGCGCCGCCGCCGGTCCGCGCCGCCGCAACAAGACCGATGCTAGCAAAGCGCCGGCGATCACCACCCCCAACGCCAGCACCAGCGACAGGTAGCCGGAAACCAGCGTCCCGATGGCCACCGCCGCCGGCGCCAAAGCCGTCAGGGCGGCGAAAAGCAGCACAGTCGGCAGATAGGCGCATGCCAACCACAGCCAGGCCGCCAGAAAGCGCGACAACACGACATCGCCGGAGGTAACGGGCGCCGACCACAAGAGATCGCCGACGCCCGCCGGATCGTGATCCTCGTCCACCAGCGCAGCGCCGATCGCCCCGCCGGCCACAATCACCGAGAGCCAGAACGGCAGCGAGCCGAACAGCGCCAGCGCCGCCGCCCCGCCGCGGCTCCCGCCCATCGAGACCGCGTCGGCGAAAACCCATCCGCACAACAGCAGCAAGCCGACGGGCAGCAGATAATGGACCGGCACATACCACCAGCGGGCCAGTTCGCGGCGGAACAAGACACCCCAGCGGTTCATGTCGCGCTCCCCGCCGCTGGACCTTCCGTCAGGCGTCCGTCATGCAACACCATGACCCGCGCATCCAGGCTGGCGGCCTCGGCGGCGTGATGTCCCGCCATCACCACGGCGTGCCCCTTGGGCAGGGAGGCCAGCAACGCCCGCACCTGGGCGGCGCCGTCCCCATCCAGCCCCAGAAAAGGTTCGTCGAGCAGCACGATCTCGGGATAGTTGACCACCGCATCGAGCAGCAGCACCAGGCGCGTTTCCCCGCGCGACAAACGTCCGGCCCGCGCCGACTCCAGAGCGCTCAAGCCCGCGCGGCGCAACAAATCGCGGATACGCGGCCGCACGGCGCGCGGCATCAGTCCCTTAAGCCGGGCGCGGAAGCGCAGATATTCGCCCACCCGCAAGTCGTCGGGCAGCGCCGCATATTCCGGCAGATAGCCGATGCGCTGGCGGGCGGCGATCGGGGACTTTTCCAAATCGCGCCCGGTCACCAGCACGCTGCCGGAGTCGGGTGTCCTGACCCCCGCCAGAATGCGCAGCAAGGTGGTTTTGCCGGCGCCATGACGCCCGATCACCGCAACGCGTTCGCCCGCGGCCACCGCCAGCGAAACGCCGACGAGAACCTCGATCTGTCCGAAGCGCTTGTTAATCTGAATCGCCTTGAGCATCTCAAACCTTCATATTCGTCACAAGCTTGAGCTTATCCCAAACCACGGACGGGGGCAACTTTTGCGGGAAAAAAAGTTAGGTGGAAGGAGGGAGGTGGAAGGTGGAAGGTGGAGGGTGGGAGGTGGAAGGCGGGAGAGTTTTTCCGTGTAGTTGCCGCGCTGCGCGCGGTGGCGTGCCTGTTGCAGCGACAGTTTATCGAAATCCATACAGATTGCCGGCCTCGTCGCCGACTACGATCCAGGCGCCGGCTACGGCAGGCGAACTGCGAATCGGCGAGCCGGCATCGAACGACCACTGCTCCTGGCCCGTTGCCGCGTCGAGCCCGTAGAGCCGCCCGTCGTCGGAACCCACCCACACCCGCCCGCCCGCCGCCACTGGAGAGCTATCCACGTTGTCGCGCGCCGCGAAACGCCAGAGCGGTGTGCCGTCGCTCAGTTTCAACGCATGCACGCCGCTGTCGCGCGCGCCCACAAAAACCCGGCCACCGGCCACCGCCGGCGACGAGCAGACCGCCCCCGGCAGCGTTCGCCGCCAACGCTCGCTCCCGGACGACAGATTCCAGCAGATCACCGCTCCAGCATACTGCCCCGCCAGCAACGCATCCCCCGAAATTGCCGGCGAACCAATCACATAAGCGCCGGCCGTGAAGGAGGCGGTTTCAATACCCGTTGCCGCGGCGAGCACGCGCACGCATCCATCGCAGCCTCCGAAGGCCGCCCGCCCATCGGCCACGGCGGGCGTGCCGTTGATATAGTTGTCGGAAACCGCGCGCCAGACATTGGAACCGGTCGCCGCATCGAAAGCGTAGAGGGTATGATCGTAACTGCCGACCGCGATCAAGGACGCGGCGCCGGCGCGGGGAATAATATTGGCGCCGCCGGCGATTTCGCCCCCCGTGGCCGCCGTCCACACCCGCCGCCCCGTGGCCAGATCCAGCGCCGTAAAAGTTCCGTCATGGGCGCCAACAAAGACGCGCGCATCCGCCACCAGCGGCGTGGCCTTGACCTCGTTGCTCAGCGCCTGCCGCCACAGCAGTCGGCCATCGGTCAGTCCGATGGCGTACACGCTGCCATCTTCCGACCCGACCAGCACGCGCTCCCCAAAAATGACCGGCGAAGCCGAAATCGCGCCCTGTGTCTTGAATGACCAGCGACGCAACGGCCGTTCCGCCGGCGCGCCCGCCGATTCGCCCGTTAGTCCACCCGCGCCATGAAATCCCGCCCACACGGCAACGGACGTTGCGACGACATCCGGCGCCACCGCCCGCCGGCAACCCGCCAGCGGCCATAACGCGCACGCCAGCACCAAGATGTGCATGGACGATCTGCTGATTTTACCTATCATCGGAATACATCCGGCTAATGGCTGGCGTGGCGCTCCCGCCGAAAGCGCCATCCTCCGTGAGAATCGAGTGACTTTATTCGAGAGCGCGGCAATGGACAACCCAAAACCCCGGCAATTCGCATTATGGCCTCTTGCGTAGGTCCGGACGACACGGAGGTCGTCCCTCCATTCACGAAAACACCCGTGATTCCCAAGTTTTTGGAGAGACGACCTCCGTGTCGTCCGTATTCTAGCGGCCATAATGAGAATGGCTGGTAGACCACGGGCGCTAATTGCGATTGTATTCCTTTTGCTGTAGTATGAGTTGCAAGGGTGCGGCTGCGAATCGTTAGTTGAAGAATGGGAAGCAACGCAGGCGGCACACCGCGGAAGAATCGAAATCTAAAATCGTGGAGCGTGAATTATGCGTCATTACTCTTTGCATCCCGCAATTTTGGGCGTGACACTTCTGGTGGCGATCCCGCTGGCCGGATCCCGGCTGGCGGCACAGGTTGACGAACAGCTCACTCCGCCGACGATGCCGGGCCAGGAGCAACCCGAGGTGTTGAATCGCGGCCCGGTGCATGAAGCCTTTGCCGAGCCGGTCAACATGCAGTATCAGACGGGACTGGTGGCTCCGGCCCAGCCGCCGCCCAATATCGATGAACTCCCGCCGCCGGAACGGCCGCAGGGACAGCAGTTCGTCTGGATCCCCGGGTATTGGTCGTGGGATGCCGAGCGTAACGGCTACATCTGGGTCAGCGCCTGCTGGCGCGTGGCTCCGCCGCGAATGTCATGGGTGCCCGGATACTGGGCGCAGGCTGCCGGCGGGTGGGAGTGGATCCCCGGGTTCTGGACGCCCGCCGGCGTCCGGGAAATCGAGTATCTGGCGGCCCCGCCGGCGATCGAGGTTTTGGAACCGGAAGTGCCGGCGCCATCCCCGGACACGATCTGGGTTCCTCCCTGCATGTACTGGGTTCAGGGCCAGTATGTCCGGCGGCACGGTTATTGGCTGGCGGCGCAGCCAAACTGGGTTTGGGTGCCTTCCCATTACGTCGCGACACCGCGCGGCTACATTTTCGCCGCGGGGCACTGGGACTACTCGCTGGAACGCCGCGGCATGCTGTTCGCGCCGGTATATTTCCCGGCCGGGCTTCACCGTCGGCCGGCCTACGCATACTCGCCCAGCATCGTGATCGATCTGGGCTTGTTGCGGGTGAGCCTGTTCGCCTATCCGCGTTATTGCCACTACTACTTCGGCGATTATTACGACGACGCCTACCTGCGCGTCGGCATCTTCCCCTGGTTCGACAGCCAGCGACTGCACACCTGGTACGACCCGATCTACGAGCACGACCGCTGGATGCATCATCGCTCCGAACCGCAATGGGCGGAAGGCGAACGGAGCGAGTACAACCGCCGCCGCGCCGACAAGGAACTGCGCCCGGCCCGGACTTTCCGCGAACAGGAATCCCGCACGGCCAAACTGCCCGAACCGCAGCGGCGGGCATTTCAGGTGACCCAGCCGATGAGCCTTGCCATCGCCAGGCGCGAGACGCCGATCAAATTCGAGCGCATTGACAACGATGCGCGGCAGGCGATTTCCAGACAGGCCGGCGCCGTGCGAACTTTCAGCGATCAACGTGACCGCTGGGAAGCGCCGGCGGTAAATCAGCGTACGGTTTCGCAGCCGCCGGATCGCAATCCCGCCGTGTCGGCGCCAACCGAACGCCAGGCGACAATTCCGCTCCCGCCCGCCAGGGATCGCCAGCCATTCGTGCCGCAGGCAAGCGAACGCACGGAGACAGTCCAACCGGTCAGGGAGCGCAAGCCCGAAGCGACGCCGATGATCGAGCGCACACAGACCGTTCAGCCCGCCAGGGAACGTCAAGGCAGCGTGACAGCGCCCAGCGACCGTAATCAGCCGACGCCGACACCCGTTAAAAGAGAACCCGCGTTCGTTCCGTCCCGTGTGGTCAATACGCCCCAACCGGAACGAGTGCAGATTCCCGCGCCACCTGTCGTGGGCGGCTCGGGCTCACCGGGAATCTTCCAGCGCGGACCGCCGTCGCGGCCGGCCGACGAGGACAGGAACAAGGACAGCCGGGAGAACACCACCGACAGGGATTCGCGCAAAGGCGGGAACGATCGCCCGGCGTCCGATCCATCCTCCGGCGACCGCAATCCGAATGCCCGGTAGGGTTTCACCCCATATACGCGGTGTCGCCCGGTGCATATTCTACCGGCATCGCGCAAGCCGAGCTCGAATGGTATACGATCCTTGTTGGAGCAATAGTTGCATTTCGCGGCTCTAACCAAAGCGCGGCATGTGCGTTATGGCGGGCGGAATAACCGGAAAAACGAAAAGGAAGGTTCATCATGGAAAACACCAGCAGCGAGAAGATTTCGGAAGCCTTGAGACTCCTCGAAGAGGCGGCGACGCAAAAGAAGGATGAGTTGAAGAGCGTCATGTCCGACAAGTACATGCATCTCAAGAAGGCCATCGTCGAGACCGAAGGCGGGCTGGTCAAATCGCTGTCCGACGCCAAAAAGTACGCGGTCGAGACGGCCACCCACGCCAAGGACGTCAGCATCGATAAGGTCAAGGAAGTGGCCGGCGACGTGGACGAGCATGTGCATCGCAATCCGTGGGCTTATATCGGCGGCACGGCGGTCGTCGGCCTGTTGCTCGGCTACATCCTCGGCCGGAACCGCAAGTAGCCCCGACCGGCGGGGAAATCATGCTTAAATACCTGTTAAAGAGCATTCTGTCCGGAATCGCGGTCAAGTTGTTTGACAATTACCGGCGTTTGTCGGTCCAACTGCTCAAGATCGAGGCCGCGAAAGTCTACCTGCACGGCGTCAGAGTGGCCCGTTTGTCGGCGATCGGCCTGATCGGCCTGGGCCTGACGATCGCGTTGATCTGCATCGGCGCCGTACTGTTGCATGTCGGTTTGTTCATTCTGCTGCCGTGGTGTGTGGAAACGAAGGCGGTTATCGCCATCTGCCTGGGTTTGGCCTACATGCTGATCGGCGGCCTCGCGATCCGCGCGGCCATCGACGAAAGAAGCTGGATGGAGAAATCGGGCGCCGCGAAGATGCTGGCGGACGCGACGCGCCAGGTTCCAGAAGATTGAAAACCTCGGGTTGTTTCAGGTTAGCCTTAGCCGATTTTGATCGTAGCGGTCGCTTTTTTCCTGCGACCGATCCGGTCTGTCAGGACAAAACGCGCGCGCCGCCGAAGGCCGCACCCTGTTCAAGGCGATCGTCTGGCGGTGGCGGATGAAGTTTCCTGCTCCACCTTGAAGGCCGACACGGGCAGTCCCTGTTTGTTGTAGAGGTTGGCATCGGTGATGCCGGAGTAGCCGTAACGAAGCGTCTCCGGCAGTCCGTTGTTGCCGCGGGAAACCACGACCGTATTGCCGTCCAGGCGGGCATCCGTCCAGAAATACTTCTTGTCCGGCCCCGCGATGGAAAAACCGGTGACCTTCCCGGCCTTGCCGTCCGCTCCGGCGGCCAGTCCGCCGCCCAGATTATTAAAGGTCAGCCGGATATCGCCGCCCTCGACCTTCATGGAGTCATAGACCGGACCTTTGTAAACCAATTCGCGTTCCCCATTGCCGAGCGCTCGCGCGATCAGGGCGGCCCGCTGTCCGATCTTCTTCTTGTCCGGCGGGTGCTGCTTGTCCCGCGGCTGCTGGGTTCTGGTCATGCCCGTATCCATGGCGACGATCAATTCGGTATTGGGCGTGGCGAGCGCCGCCCGTTTCTGGACGGCGCGAAAGCTGGACATGCGTTTTTCGTTGGCGTCGTAAGTTCCGTAACCGGGAATTTCGACGACCAGGAAAATGAAGTCGCTACCCCAGTTTTTCCGCCAGTCGCGGATCATGCCGGTAAGCTGGACATAGTAGAGGTCGGGTTTGTCGAGATTGCCCTCCCCCTGATACCAGATCGCACCTTTGATGGCGAAATTAACCAGCGGCGCGATCATGGCGTTGTAGCAGGGAGAAGGCACGGTCCTGACTTCAACCGAATAATCTTTGGGAAGATCCCTGAAACAAAAGACCTTGTCCGGCGCGGCGACCTCCTTGGGCTTGGACTTCTTATCCCACGCATCCAGGACCGGTTTCAGTTGGGGGTCGGACTCGTACATGCCCCTGCTGCACCAGGTTTCGATGCAGGACCCTCCCACCGCGCTCTGGATCAGTCCGACTGGAATCTTCGTCGCCCGGTGGTATTCGTCGCCAAAGATAAACATGACGGCTGAAAAAGACTTGGCATAGAAGGGGTTGCAGACGACCCATTTGCCGCTGACATCGTCCACCGGCTGCAAACTTACCTTTGAATCCACCAGAAACAGCCGAATCTTGGGATAGTCGGCGGGATCGTCGGCGGCATCGGAACTTTGCTTGCCAAAACTCATGTTGGACTGTCCCGAACCGAGCCAGACATCGCCGATCAGTATGTTCTTGATGACGATCTTCTTATCGCCGGCCACGGTCATTTCCGTGGCGGCTCCGGTTTTCAGCGGCGGCAGTTCAACCCGCCAGTGTCCCGAGGCATCCGCGATGGCCGAGACCTTCACGGCGGCGATGGAAACCGCGATTTTTTCTCCGGGCCTGGCCTTGCCCCAGATTTTCGTTTTCACGTCCCGCTGCAGCACCATGTTGTCGCCGATGATCGCGGGCAGCCAAACCTCCGCCATGGTTGAACCAGCCAGGGCGAATAAAACGAGCGACGCGGTCAAAAATGGTTTGAATAAAACATGCTTGTTCATAGGAAAGCCTCCGGCGCATTGTGTGCATAAATCGAAAAAACTTACCACCTTATATCCTGGTGGCTTTTCAGCGTCTTCTCCGCAAAGACACAAAACTCCGCGCCCACCGCGTCAACGTCACGGCCGTGGCGCGAGCTTACCGTCGCCACCATCCAATGGTTGAATCTTCTTCTCCAAATCGCTATCGGGATCGAAATCGGGAACGACTTATGCCTCGCACTGGCCGTCGGTCACGGCGCCTTCCCGCACCTGGTCTCCCCGCTAGCGATAGCGATTTCGATCCCGATTTCGATCTGCTGCACCAACGACTGGCGTTCAGCCGCCGGAGCGGGTGTCTGCGCCCGCGTAGGTCGGCTGCACCGCTTTGGGCAGCCTTGTCACTCAGTCATCGCTCCCTTCGTCCGACTCGGGTTCCTCGGTTGCCACCCCGCGAAGGAGGAGCTTCGCCACCACGCTCGCGACCGAATTCTCATACCCGGAGTCTTTGAGGTCCGTCAGTTCGTCCCTCAGGAAGTTGGGCGTCCAGAGCTCCCAGTTGTTGGTTTCGAAATGGTGACGCAACCAGCGCTCATCACCATAAATCTTCCCGGCGGCCAAGCCGAGGCGGATCTTGGGAGATGTGAGGGCTGCGCCCGCCCCGACGAGTTGCCGGGACAGCTTCTTGAACACTATTTGGCGCAGGTTGCAGTCGAAGAATAACTTGTAGCGCGCCTGATCCTTCTTGTTCAGTCCTGCGAATGTCTTCACTTTCACGCCGTATGAGTCCAGGCACGATTTGCATTCCATCACGAGAATCGTTTTGTCCTTGGGCTTGTATGCCACGACATCGAGTTCGGGGCGCGGCATGGAGGGCTTTCCGGCTGCAGCCTTTTCAGCCTTGCTCAGGTCGACGCGGAGGGATGTCTGAACCCAGTAGCCTTTTCGCTCAAGGATGGACGCAACCACGTGCTCAAATGAATCCAATTGGCACCTCCGTTCTGACGAACATGGTCACTTCTTGCTGGTTGGCCGCACCAGGAGACGCGATCGGGCCAGGTGGTGGATTGAGTTTCTTCCGATCTGATCTGCCCAACGTCCGCACTGAGGCTGAGCGAACCCGCTGCGGGTGAGCGATAGCCTCCGGTGTGTTGTTCGGGTGCCGTTCTACTGAACCTCATTGTCCGCCACGGACAGGCCAGACGCACCACGGATTTGATTTGTAATCGTGGATCGTGCGACCGTAGCCCATATGCACAATATAGCCGACCGTTCCATCCCACGGGACCGTGGTGCTCGACCAGTAATGATCCGGCTGGACGCCCAGAAATGGATTCCCCTCCGGCAATATCAGACCGAACTGTCCAAAATCGAGCAGACTCTGGAGTTCGCGCACATTCGGCACTCTCCAGTCCTGATAACCGCCCGAAGTGAGATTCGTGCAATAAGCGATCGCGTTGGCGAGGCTCGCGTACCCGGCCAGATTGGCATGCCGCGCCCACATCAGTCCGGTTAGGTTATCCAACACAACGTTGGTGTCGGCTTGTACGGAAAACCTTGGAACCGGGGAGGGAATGCCTTTTAGCCACTGCCCATCGTCTCCCGCCAGATACGAATTCGTCTGCCCTGTCCGTGCGACATATGCTCCGAATTCACTTCGGTTGCTGCTTGCTGATACGCGGTAGAACATGGGCACCGAAACGGTTGTGCTTCCGTTTGTTGATCGAATGCCTCGCAAGGAGGAATAGTCGGAGCGCCAGGCATTGGAGGCCGTCAATGATGCGGCCCATTGAACCTGATAGAACAAATTCGTGTCGCTGTTTGTCCATGTCAGTTGCCCGTTCCCCTGGAACGACGTGATATCGGGCGACTGTGCCAGAGCAGTTCCCGCCATTACCAACCCCGCAGCACAAGCAGTTATCAACCAGTTCGTTCTCATAGATCCCGATTCCTTATCTTACCCGAACGCCCCGGCGCACCGGCGGCGCGGTAGCGACGTACGGTGCCGCCGGTTGTTGTGCCATGTTATTCCGGGGTCAAGAGTCCTTTGATTACCGCCCTGACTTCACGTTTTAGATGTCCACTGTTGCGTTCAAAAAAGGCTGCGAGGTCGTAACCAATAACGTCTTTGAAAAACGCAAACGTTGAGATGGTGGAGTCGCGGTCTGGCAAACCCGTGAGCACCAACATTCCATCACTGCGGTATCGACGTATTACTGGATCACTCACCTGCGAAGACAAGATCGCGAAGACTGGTAAAAGATATGCTTGATAGGCTCGGATTCCAAAACGAAGATCAGCATTCTGCCGTTTTGAATCTGCGCTCTTGTACCCTTGTCGTATCTCAAAAGCGGCTCCTGTTGGTTGTCTTCGTCGGGTAGTGCTCGGGGCAACCTGTTTTAGAGCGCTCTTCAACCATGCCTCAAATCTCTGCTTGGGTTGCGGAGTCAGATCAGCAAGCACGATCTTTGCGTCCAAAATGTGAACGCCTTGTTTCTTATCCGCCTTGGCGTAGTTGTAACGCCACTCCATTTGCGTGTCAGAGAGATTCAGAGAGTCCACCATGATTGCCCTGAGAAGTCTCTCGCTGCCAACGCCTATTTGTCGATATACAGAAGTCAAACCACCTGCCGCTTTGTGTGCAGCATAGAGCAAGGGATCATCAAGCCCAATCCACGCATAGAACTGGTCCTGCCCGTACAGACTCTGGAAATCGGCGATGGTGAGGCCATCTGAATCGCCCTGACCAAATGCGGGTTTGTACGTTGAACATTTTCGGACAGGTTCGAGAAACAACTCGACCATCCTTGTGTCTTGTTCGTTCATAAGTTCCCTTCTCTTTAAGGTCAAAATAGTTCCGGTTGCAATACATGCGATCTGGTCATTTGGACACCTGTCCTGAACGTGCCATGAGAAGTGTCGTTTGATGAGACAGCAGCATCTTTGAAAGAACGCATGAAGTTCTCAACAGACTTAGCCACTCGATACCCGAGAATTGGTGGCACGGCATTTCCTATCAATGTCAGATTACGCTGTGTCGTGAACGGGAAAACAAACTGATCCGGAAATGACTGCAAGCGGGCACATTCTCTGACCGTTAGTCTTCGATCCAATGCGTAGTGGAACTGAATCCTTCCTCTGGAGTTGGCTCGAATACAGTAGGCGACCTTGTGTGCTTCGTTTGTATGGTCTCCTTGGCCGCCTCCACAGGAGGCGCGCGACGCAACGAAATACTGACTTTGATTCGTCACAGTTTCATCCGAGATCATTTCTAGATCGGTGAGTGCCGCCGCTATAGATAGATGCCTGTTCTTGTGAGTTGCCCTCGGCATTACTGGAAATCCAGGCAAGTCATTACGAACACCTATCAAGAAGATGCGCCTTCGACTTTGAGGCAGGCCGTAGTCAGGTCCCGCCAGTTCCCAAACATCAAAGTGATAACCTTCACCCTCAAAGTCCTGTAAGATTGCCTGTAGGTATTTACCATTCCCGAGACGCGCCAAGTAGGATACGTTTTCTCCCACAACGATTTTCGGTTGATATTCCCGCATGTATTCAACCAGAACCTTGTAGAGTTGTCCCCGTCGTCCGGCAAATCCGGTTTTTGGGCCAGATGACGAGAAGTCTTGGCAGGGGAATCCACCTATAAGAACATCCGCTGACGGAAGTTCGGATATGGGTAGCGATGTAAGATCAGCCTCGCGGCAGTGATCGCCGAGGTTAAGACGGTAGCACTCCGCGGCATCAGGCAGATTATCGACCGCCTCGATAACGTCAAATGGCAGAACAGGGTATGTTTTTCCGAGGTACTTGAACCCTCCAAGAAAGCTGAGGTCTAATCCTCCGCATCCGGCGAACAGTGATACGATTGTCGAATGACCGGGAGTGGTCGATCCGTTTAGGCAGGGATGCCGGTAGTCAACAGTCTCAGGACTTTCTCGGAAGCCGTAGGCAAATACGGGTTTCGTTCGAAGTGCTCGGCGTTTTGATTTTCCATCTTTACGACGCATATTTCCTTGTACCATTCGGTTCGCAGATTTGCGAGTTTCTCTTCTCCCAGCACAACGTCGCGCCTAACGGGCGGCGAAGCCGTACCGTTCAGGCGCTGGTTGGACTGTCTTCATTCTTTTTCGGTTCCGTTGCCTGTCCGCCTTGGTTCAGGAGTTGGTCGGAGGAAGAGACATCCTCCTTTTGGGGTTCCTGCGGTTGCTCCGATGTCTTCTCGGTTCCTGCCTCCCGCGGACGCCGCGCCGCTTTTCCGTAAAACCGGCGCACGCGCGTCTGTGCCTTGGACGCCTCATCCCCCTCCAAAACATCCCGTTTCAGGACTTCGTTTGCGAGAACCAGCGCGATTTCCTCGGATGTCACCAAGACACCGTCTGACAGTTTCCGGAGTTCACGACGGATCACGCCTACGACTTCATCGTTGAGAATCAGGGCACCGATTACAAACCGGTTGACGGTCAGAATCTTCTCGCGGAACTCCTCGCGGGCGTCCTTGACCAGTCCTTCCTTGCAGACAATGAACAGTTTGTCCAGGTGCTCTTCATTCCTCGTGTCGAGTTCGCCGAAAGTGAATTCGCACACGAAATCGTAGTTGATCGGTTGTTCAAATCGAATCTTGTACACCCGCCAGACCATACCGTTTGTCAGGATCATCCACGGAACGCCGTTGTTTGCGCCGTATTCAACTGCCTGGCGCAGGTGGGCTTCTTTCAACGCAAGTCCGATGGCTTTGGCTTCGATCATGAACTCCACCTTGTTCTCGATCTTGATGGCAAGGTCGCAGAAGGTCCCGCGGATGGCAAATTCACTCGTCACGTCGAGATACTTGTCGTAGCCAAAGACATCTGCCAGCATGTCCTTGATGATGGAGACCGTGTCGGACTCGTTCACGTCGCGGTCTTTGGCGATCTGGAGCACCTGCTGATACTTCGCTATTGCTCGCACGAGCCTTTCCGATACACGTTTCGGCATCATCGCTTGTTCCTCCTGTGTTCAGTTTCCGATTTCATCTTGCAGTCCAACGTCACGCCTCACCGGATTCCGAACCCGCCGCGGGTGAGGAATACGGTGAAGGCGATGGTTGGCCTCTTCATGTGTTCTTGTATCGGATTGGGTTCTGACCGCCCATGCCGACTGAGTTCCCGACATATTCATCTCGGATGTCGGTTGCCACGTTCCCCTCAAATTCCCATCGCCCGCTTAACTTGAAGCCTTTCGAGTCCCGCGTGTGGTATGTGAGCGTTCCAGCCGGTTGCCATCTCTGAATCCGATACACTTCCCTCACGATGCCTTGGTAAACGGCCATTCCGTATTCCGCGCGGTCGCGCTGAGTACCTACGGCCCAGATACCGCGCGTTGCTTCGTACAATTCTTCGGCCGTCATGTCGCTTCGATAGAGCTTGTTGATCGTGATCAGAATGGCTCTATGCCGCACCCGGACGGGTTTTGCACTGAGCATCGCGATAACTTCGCGTGACCCAATCCGTCCGAATGATCTGTCGTGATGACCGGCGACTCGGTTCGTCAGATTCGATAATCCGAGCAGGTCAATGGCTGATGCTTCGACGAGCGCCGCTTCGGCGTCCGTCAGGCTGTAGCGTAGAATGTCGATCTCCGGTTCCTTCCCCGATTTCCGTATTGCCGCGATCGTTTCGGTCTTCTCTGTTTCGGAGGCATCATCGAGGTGCGCGAAGAGTCGGTTGCCCTGACCTTTCCCGATGTAGAACGGTCTTCCATCGCGCGGGTCCGTGTAGACGTACACGTACGATTTCAACACCGCAGAAATCTCAGGCGTCATTTTCATGTATCCGGCCAACAGTGTTATTGGGCCTACCTCGCGCAAGACCAAACCCACACGAATGAAAGTAATGCTACCGTTCAACTCGGCAACCGTCAATCACATAAAAAGCGTGTCTGGCTGTGTGTTTTCATGCGTTTCAATTTTGCGCGTGTAGTTCAAATAGGCTTTGTGCAAGCTCTCGAAGTCGGCTTTATGTGGCAACCTGACTTGAACAACCCAGAAGAGTCGCATATAGCCTACCTCGGCGGAACAACCGACATGCCGCCAATCGTTTTCGAGGCCCGCCATGAGCGCAGTCGAAGGGTTCTCCGCGTACTCCGCGCCTCCGCGTGACCCGTCTTCGTCTTCACCGATCACTGTTTACTGTTCGCTCGTCTTCGTCTTCCTCTTCCCCATGCTCCTTCCCCCATGCCCTCGCCTTTTTCCTCGCATCGGAAACAAGTCCCGCTACCCAAATCCTCGCCTAAGGACGTTGCGACCATGTTGATGCCAAGTCTTTCGCCCTACGCCCACGCGGCGACGGAGGCCCGTCGCCCTCCAAGGAAAGTCATCGAGACTTGCTAGAGGATCCTTCTGGAGGGCGGCAGGCCTCTGTCGCCGCGTGGGCGCAAGGCGAAATGCTTATGGATGGAATGTCGGAACGACGTTAGGCGAGGATAAGGACGCTACAGCCGTTGTTGACGCGGGCGCACGGTTGTGCAAGGGTTTCGGGCGTTCGCTAATCCGTTCAGCGGAGGTTACATGATGTCGGTTCGCGAAGAATTGGTGGCCTACGGGGTGAAAATCGCGCGCGCGGGTCTGGTCGTGGGGGCCGGCGGGAATCTCAGCGCCCGCGATGGCAGGCTCGTCTGGATGAAGCCAAGCGGGTTTGCGATGGATGAACTGACGCCGGATGACCTGTCGGGCATGGACCTCGCCACGGGCGCGCAGATGCAGGGCGCACAAAGGCCGACTTCCGAGGTCAACATGCACCTGGCCATCTACCGGAAACGGCCGGATGTGGCCGCGGTGTTTCACACGCACTCGCCGTGGGCCTCGGGCGCGATCAGCGCCGGCGTCGAACTCAAGGCCATGTTCGCGGAATTCGTCAACGACCTGGGCCGCACGGGGACGTTGCCGTACATCACGCCCACGACCCAAAAACTGGCCGATGCCATGGGGGACTTCGCCGCGACGCACGATACGATCTTCATGGTGAACCATGGGGTGCTGGCCGTGGGCGTCACCATGAAACAGGCCTACTTCCGCGTTGCGGTGGCGGAAGACGCCGCCAAGTCCTTCGTGGCCGCCTCGATCGTCGGAAAACCCAGGCTGTTCACGCAAGCCCAAATCGACGATATTCTGTCGCTGGACGCCGTTAAGCACAGGACGAAAATGGTGGAAAAACAGAACTGAGAGTTGAAGGTCGAACAAGCCATTAAGGAGACGCGGTCATGCCGGAAGCAGATAGTCCCGCCAGCGACGAGCAACGCTACCAAGCAAATATCCCCATGCAGACACCCGGCTTTTTCCTGAAAGGCTGCGGGCAACTGGACTGGGGCATGAAAAATCGCCTGGCCCGGGTTTTCGATCCGAAATCCGGCCGCACGGTCATGCTGGCCGTTGACCACGGCTACTTTCAGGGGCCGACGACGGGTCTGGAACGGATCGATCTCAACATCGTTCCGCTGGCGCCGCTCTGCGACGCCCTGTTCTGCACCCGCGGCATCCTGCGCTCCACCATTCCGGCCGACAACAGGCAGCCGGTGGTGCTGCGCGCCAGCGGCGGGCCAAGCATCCTCAAGGAACTTTCCAACGAGGAGATCGCCATGGATATCGAGGACGCCCTCCGCCTCAACGCGGCCGGCATCGGCATCCAGGTCTTCATCGGCGGCGAGTTCGAGACCCGCTCCGTGCACAATCTGACGAAACTCGTGGATCTGGGAAACCGCTACGGCATGCCCGTGATGGCCGTGACGGCCGTCGGCAAGGAAATGGCGCGCGACGCCCGCTATTTCCGCCTGGCGTGCCGTATCTGCGCCGAACTCGGCGCCCATTATGTGAAGACCTATTATGTTCCGGAAGGCTTCGAAACGATCACGGCCTCCTGCCCGGTGCCGATCGTGATGGCTGGCGGTAAAAAGCTGCCCGAGCTGGATGCGCTGACCATGGCCTATCGCGCGGTCCAGGAAGGCGCGTCCGGGGTGGACATGGGCCGCAACATCTTTCAGAGCGATGCGCCGAAAGCCATGATCGCGGCCATCCGGGAAGTCATCCACAACAACATGAAGCCGGCCCGGGCTTTCGAGCTCTACCGCGGCCTGAAAGCGAAAAAGGGCGCGTAGATGACGGCGTCATCCATTCAGCGCCGACTCCGGCAGATCGTTCCCACGATCAGCGTCGGCGTGTTGACGGCCGACATGATGTCGCTGGGAAGTGAGCTTCGCCTGCTGGAAGAGGCGGGCGTCAAGCTGCTGCATTTCGACGTCATGGACGGCTGTTTTTGTCCGATGCTGACCTTCGGGCCACCGCTGATCAAGGGCATCAGGACCTCCCTGCTCAAGGATGTTCACCTGATGATCGAAAATCCGCTGGAAAAACTGGAGGCTTTCGCGGCCGCCGGCGCGGATATGATCACGGTGCATCTGGAGGCATGTCGGCACCCGCTCAGGGTCATGCAGGTTCTGGGGCAGATGACCAACGTCAACGACGCCGGCCGCGGCATCCTGCGCGGACTGGCGCTCAATCCCGGTACCCCCGTCGAATCCGTGGAGCCGCTGCTCCAGGATCTGGACATGGTAACGCTGCTGACGGTGAACCCCGGGTGGGGCGGACAAAAATTCGCCGCGACCACCCCGGCCAGAATGGAAAAACTGCTGGCCCTGATTCGCGCGTCCGGACGGGATATCCTGGTCGGGCTGGACGGCGGAATCACGCAGAACAACGTCGGCAACGCGGCGCGCATGGGCGCCGACATCGTTGTCACCGGCAGCGCGGTCTTCGATGGCCGGGACGCCGCCGGAAACGCCCGCGAAATGCGGGCCTCGATCGCCGCGGCCCACAAAGTATAAGGGAGGCATTGTGACAGCAAAAAAAATGCGGGCGGATCGCGGGACAACAAAGGACATGGCGCGCTTGACGCCGGTGCTGCGCGGTTTGCTGGCCAGCCCTTCCGGGAATGAAGACGATCCCTTCGATCGCGTCATCCTGACCGCGCGCACAGGAAGACCCGCCGCTGGCGCCAAGCCGACGCTGAAGATCGATCCGCCGGAAGGCGACGTGACCTCCGACGAGTTTCATGCCTCGTTGCGCGGCGCCATCGAGCGATACCAGAAAAGCCACGGGACTCGTCCGGCGCAAATAACTGTCCCGGGCCTGGGGCTGCTTCAGGTCGGAAAAAGCGCGGCCGCGGCGAACCGCCGTTTGCGAAATAAAGTGGCGCTGGTTACAGGCGCCGCCGGCGCGATTGGCGCCGGTATTTGCCGGGCCTTGCTGGAAGGCGGCTGCCACGTGGCGGCCACCGACATCGTGCAGGACAATCTGGACGGTTTGGTGAACGAACTGAAGGCCGGCGCAAAGGGCCGCATCATCGGTCTGCGCATGGACGTAACCGATCGCGAGTCCGTGGCCGAAGCTTTCGCGCGCGCGATCGGCGAATGGGGCGGGATTGACCTGGTGGTGGTCAATGCCGGCATCGCCATGGTCTGCCCGCTGCTCGAGATGGATCCAGAGGCTTTTCGCAGACTGGAGCAAGTCAACGTTGAAGGCACTCTTTTGACGCTCGCCGAGGCCGGACGCTGCATGAAGCGGCAGCGGACCGGCGGCGACATCGTGCTGGTGTCGACCAAGAACGTCTTCGCGCCCGGCGCCCAATTCGGCGCCTACAGCGCCACCAAGGCGGCCAGCCACCAGTTGGCCCGCATCGCGAGCCTGGAATTCGCGCCCTTCGGAGTGCGTGTGAACATGGTCGCGCCTGACGCGGTCTTCTCGGACGGCAGCCGCAAATCCGGTTTATGGGCGGAAGTCGGGCCTTCGCGCATGAAAGCCCGGGGGCTGGACGAAAAGGGCCTGGAAGAGTACTACCGCGGCCGCAATCTGCTGAAAGCCCGGGTTACGGCGACGCATGTGGCCAATGCGGTGCTTTTTTTCGCCACGCGGCAAACGCCGACCACCGGCGCAACCATTCCCGTGGATGGCGGACTTCCCGACGCCACACCGCGGTAAAGCTGTTCCAAAAATCGCTGTCCTAAAAACCGCTTGAGCTGCGCCGGTCGGATATGGTAAATAGGTGGGCTCACGAGAAGGGGGACCGCATGTCTGATTGGAGCGCGTTTTTGGACCGCGATAACGGGGGCGTCTGGGAATGGTTTCGTGAACGCCTGGGGGCGGGAGCCGCTGCGGAAGAAATCGCCGACTTTTTGGATGCCCTGCATCGCAAAGACCGGGCGACGCTGGCTGAAGACATCGCAACCGATTGGGAAACGACGGTCGCCGGCGCGGCGGGCCGCGAGGCGGAATGCCTGGCCATCTGGCGCATGCGCGCCGGCTGGGAAGGCGGCGACGCGGCGGCGGTGGCCCGCGCGGGCGAAAAGCTGACGGCGCTTTACCGCAAGGACGGCCGGCGCCGGCGTATGGTTGAAGGCGCGGGATTCGATAAAGGCATCGGCCGCGACGAGGCCTTCCGCCGCTTCGGATTGCTGCTGCGCCTGGCGCCCAAGACTTTCGTGCTGGATAAGAACTGGGGCTTCGGCGTGGTGCGCGAACTGGACGACTTTTACGGCAAGGTGGTGGTGGATTTCGCGCGCAAGCAGGGACATGAAGTCACCTTCGCTTACGCCGGCGAGAATTTCGAACTGCTGGACAACGCCCATTTTTACGCCCGCAATCACAGCGACCCGCATGGCATCGCGGCGCTGGCGCGGGAAAATCCGGCCGAACTGGTCAAACTGGCGCTGCACAGTTTCGGCCCGTTGACCGCGCCCAAACTCCAGGAATTGCTCTGCGCCACGGCCGTGCCCTCGAAGGACTGGAAGTCCTTCTGGGACAACGCCCGCAAGGCGCTCAAGAACGATCCCTGCGTGTCCGTACCGGCCAAGCGCACGGAACCCATGCGCGTGCTGGCGCGGGAGAAGAATTACGGCGACGAATGGTTCGTGGCTCTGGGCGGTGAACGCGACATCGATCGCATTTTTGAGCGCCTGAAGGAGCTGGCGTCCCAACTCGCGCCGTCAGGATTGACGCCATCGCAAAAGGACGCCGTCGGCGAACGCCTGGCCTACGTCATCCACGCGCGCGGCGACCGCGACGCGGCGCTGCGCATGCGGGCCGTCATGGCGGCCGATTTTTGGGGCGTCCCGCCGGAACGGGTGAACACGGCGGCCGAACGCCTGCGCCTGCTGTCGGCGCCGCTGCTGCTGGATGCGCTGCAAGCCCTGCCCGCGCGTGAAGGCGGAACCTTGCTGGCCTTCCTCTCCGGCGACGGACACGCCTCCGATTTGAACGCCTGCCTGATCGAACTGCTGCCGGAATTGCCCAGCGCGCCGCTCAACGAAGCCATGGACTACCTGATCGAACACCAGCAGCAGACCGCCGTCGCGGCGCGCCTGCGCGCGCTGGTGAGCGGACGGGTGCTCGGCGTCGAATTGCTCTACTGGTTGTCCAGGCACACCGAGATCATCACCGAGTGGAAACTTGGCGCCCCCTCGGACTTGCCCTTCATGATCATGGCCGTTTTGGAACCGTATTACAACGGCGACCAGTTGCGCACGGCGAATCAGCTCGAAGCGCGCCTGCAGGACCGCGAATGGCTGGGCGGCATGACGGCCGGCATGACCCACCTGCAGCGCGTCAGCATGGTCCAGTATCTGCGCGACGCCGCGGGACGTACGACCGTGGATACGCAGAGCCTGATTGCGCGGCTGGTCATACTCCACCCGGAACTCAACGAGTTGCTCGCGGCGGCGGACAAGCCCGCGCATCCCCAGCACAACCTGACCTCTTGGCGCAAACACCGCGAACGGCAGGCCCAGCTTCAGAAATTGATTAACGAGGAAATACCGCAGAACAGCCGCGACATCGGCCAGGCGCGCAGTTACGGGGACTTGAGCGAGAACTACGAGTTCAAGGCCGCCAAGGAACAACAAAGCATTCTGATGCATCGTCAGGCGCAGTGGGAAGCCGACCTGCAGAACGTGCGCGGCACCGATTTCCGCGGGTTCGCCGCGGCCGTCGCCGGGATGGGCGTAACCGTCGCCCTGGAATATGTCAACGGCCGCGCCGAGACTTTCCACATACTCGGTGAGTGGGACCAGGACCTGGCGCTCGGGATCATCTCCTGCAGCAGCCGCATGGGACAGGTGCTGAAGGGCCACAAGGCCGGCGACGATGCGACCGTGCCCGATGCCAACGGCGATGTCGCCGCGCGCATCGTCTCGGTCAAACCTCTTCCCGAAACGATACTGGCGTGGGCGCGCGGGGATTGATAAACAGGCAAGGCGTGAAATAGCAAATAACGGAGCTGTGCAACCAATGGCGAAAAAGCAAAACAAGATCGCGAGCGCGAAAACCAAACCCGGCAAGACGGCCCGGTCGGCCGCCAAAAAGACGCCTTCCGGAAAACCAGCCGTGCCGCCCGCCAGAGCGGTGCATGCCAAGGCATCCGTATCGAAGTCCAGCCCGGCACGGCACGCGGCGAAAACAGCCCCAAAAAACGCGCCCGTCAAAAAAACGGCAAGGCCTGCGCATCCCAAGCCGGCCGCTTCCAAGACCAGGCCCGCCCAGCGCGCCGCGTCGGCGGTCAAACCCGGTCCGCAAGCGCCCGTCAAGGCCGCGCCAACGCATGCGGCGATCGACCAGAAGACGCTCGACCAGATTCGCGAATTGCTGATGCGCATACGTGATCGGCTGAGCGGCCAGATCCATTCGCAGTCCAACGATTCGCTCAAATATGTCGACGACGCCTCCTCCGAGGATCGCACCGACGATTTCGACCGCGAATTCGCGCTTAACCTCGTCAGTTCCGAACACGACGCGCTCTTCGAGGTCAACTCGGCGCTACGGCGGATCGAAGACGAGAACTATGGGCTGTGCGACGGCTGCAGCCAGCCGATCGAGAAAACCCGCCTGCGCGCCCTGCCGTTCACCCGCATGTGCATCAAGTGCCAGTCCGAACACGAACGCGGCCGCAAGCGCTTCCGTCCCTTCGGAGAAACGATCTCGCAGTACGAGGAGCCCGCCGGCGATGCCGAGGAGGCCGAGGCGGAAGAGCACGAGTGACCCGCGGGCGCACCAATATGCTGCCGCTCTGGCTTGGCTTCGCGATCCTGGCGCTGGACCAGACGACCAAACTGTGGATCCGGGGCGCTTTCCACCCCGGTGAATCCTGGAACATCGCGCCGGCTTTTTTCAACCTGACCTACGTGCGAAACACCGGCGCGGCCTGGGGCATGCTGGGCGGTCTGAACGGCTGGCTGACCGTGCTCTCGGTCGTACTGCTGATCCTGCTGGTCGTTTTCCGCCGCACCTGGCTCTCCGATTCCTTGGCGCACCGCATCGCCCTGGGCGGACTGATTGGCGGCATTCTCGGGAACCTGGCCGATCGCGCGCGGCTGGGTTTTGTCGTGGACTTTTTGGATTTCCATTTCCGAAGCTGGCATTTCCCGGCCTTCAACGTGGCCGACGCCGCGATTTGCGTCAGCGTCGGACTCTACCTGCTGACAACCGCCTCGTCCCGGCCCGCCACGTCCGGCGCGCCCGGTGTGTCCCCGCCCCTATGACACTGGCGCCGGGCGCCTATTACCTGGTGGGCCCGACGGCCTCGGGCAAAAGCGCCTGCGCCCAAAAACTCGCCGAAGCGACAGGCGCTGACATCTTAAGCGCCGACGCCCTGCTGGTCTATCGCGGCATGGACCTGGGCACGGCCAAACCGTCGCTTGCCGAACGCGCCGGCGTGCGCTATGGCGGACTGGATCTCGTCGCTCCCGGCGAAACCTGCAGCGTGACCGTGTGGCTGGCCGCGGCACGGGCCTTCCTGGCGGAAACAAAACGCGCCGGACGTCCGCTGCTCGTGGTCGGCGGCACCGGATTTTACCTGAAAGCTCTGACCGAAGGTCTGGACGAGGGCGCCCCACCCGATCCCGCCGCGCGCGCCCGCTGGCAGGCGCTCTACGATCGGGCCGGCCTGGCCGGTTTACAGGCGGAACTTCAGGCGCAGGGCGCGCTGGCCATGGTCCCGCCCGGCGACATGGATAATCCCCGGCGCCTGATACGGGCCTTGGAGCGGAGAGCCGACGGTCCCGCCGCGCGGCCCGCCAATTGGGAGGGGCCCGCCGCCAAGGCGCCAACCTTCGCCGGCCTGGCCTGGTCGCGGGACGCTTTAGCCGGACGCATCGAAGCCCGTGTGGACGCTATGTTCGCCGCGGGCTTACTGGATGAAGTGGCGCGCCTTATGACCGCGGGCCTGGTCGCAGCCACAACCGCGCGCCAGGCCATCGGCTATGCCGAGGCCATCGAAGTGCTGGCCGGACGGATGCCGGAAGCCAACGCACGGGAGCGAATCGCGGCGCGCACGCGGCAACTGGCCAAGCGGCAGCGCACATGGTTCCGCCATCAGGCCCAGGTTATCTGGATCGATGCGGACCAGGCCAACAGCGTTGAAACACTGGTGCAGGAGATTCATTCCGTCTGGCAAAAAACCGGGCCGGCCCCCTGGCCGGAGTAGTTGTGCCAGTAGGCCGTTGGCCGGACGAAACAAACGCTCAACGTTCAACTCTCAACGCTCAACATCCGCCCCGCCCAGCTTTGAAAGTTGAGAGTTGGGCGTTGAGCGTTCTGGCTACAGACTCAAGGCCGCCAGGCATGCCAGTAACAGAACGATCTTCATAATCGTTAGTAATGGGTCAGTGACATAGGGGAGGTGGACTAAAGACCGGCTAAAGCCGGTACACCAAACGGCATTACTTATTATTATTATTCCCGCGTTTGGTGTACCGCCTTCAGGCGGTCCCACCACGTAACTGACCCATTACAATCGTTAGGAGGCGTCAATAAATAACATAGACATTACCGCGTTTATGTAGCACGCTCTGTGGGCATGCAAACAGAAACACGGTTGGCGACGAAACTGGCGGCGCTACTGCCGCACTTGGATGAGCGTTCGCGGAGACTGGTAGC
>JANYBP010000033.1 GCA_025360745.1 bacterium | reverse complement strand
AATTCGCATTATGGCCTCTTGCGCAGGTCCGGACGACACGGAGGTCGTCCCTCCATTCACGAAAACACCCGTGATTCCCAAGTTTTTGGAGGGACGACCTCCGTGTCGTCCGTATTCTAGCGGCCATAATGAGAATTGCTGCCCATGAAGCTTCACAGTTTCACTTCCTTTTCGCCATGCACAGGCTTATTCTGAAGGCCATGACCAACCTGTTGCTCGCGCTTCTGTTTCTGCCGACGTTGGCCGCGCTGCTGCTTGGCGTTCTGATCCTGCGCCGGCTGAACCGCGCGGCGGACGCGGGGCTGGATCAGGTTCTGCGCGCGGAGCTCAGGGGCGCCCGTGACGAAACCGCCCAGCAGGCCCGCAACCTGCGCGAGGAAGTGGCGGCGGCGCAGACGCAGGCCAATGCGTTGCTGGTCAAAACCGTCAGCACGCTGGGCGCGGATCAGAAGGACTTGCTGGGTGGCCTGACAACTTCCATCCGTCTGGAGCAGGCCAAAGAACGCGACATGCTGGAGCAGAAATTCCGCCAGATTCAGGAAGGCAACGAGAAGAAGTTGGACGAGATGCGGCAGACGGTGGACGAGAAACTGCACAACACGCTGGAGAAAAGGCTGGGCGAGTCCTTCAAACTGGTCAGCGACCGCCTGGAAGCGGTGCAGCGCGGACTGGGCGAAATGCGGAGCCTGGCCAACGGTGTGGGCGATCTGAAGCGGGTGCTGACCAACGTCAAGGAGCGCGGCACCTGGGGCGAGTACCAGCTGGGCGCGATACTGGACGACATTCTTACGCCCGACCAGTTCGCAAAAAATGTCCGGCTCAGGGAAGGCGGTGAACAGGTCGAGTTTGCCGTGAAGTTGCCCGGCAAGGGCCAGCCGGGGGACGCGCCGGTCTGGATGCCGATCGACGCCAAGTTTCCCAAGGAAGACTATGAACGTCTGCTGGAAGCCGCCGACCGCTCCGACGGCGAGCAGGTCAAGGCCGCCAGCAAGGCCCTGAGCATTGCGATTCTGAAGTCCGCCAGGGACATTCACGACAAGTATGTGGCCCCGCCCGCCACAACCGATTTTGGAATCATGTTCCTGCCCACCGAAGGTCTATATGCCGAAGTGTTGCGCCAGCCCGGACTGCACGATGAACTGCAGCGCAAGTACCGCGTGCTGGTGGCGGGTCCGACGACCTTGTCCGCGATTTTGAGCAGCCTGCGCGTCGGCTTTCAAACGCTGGCCATCGAGCAGCGTGCGCACGAAGTCTGGATGGTGCTGGGCGCGGTCAAGACGGAGTTCGGCAAGTTCGGGGCGGTCCTGGATAAGCTGAAGAAACAACTCAATACCGCGTCGAACACGCTGGAAGAAACATCGGCTCGCTCCCGGGCCATGGAGCGCAGGCTCCGGGTGGTGGAGCAATTGCCGGACGGACAGTCGCAAACGGTAGTAAGCCTTGCGGAACAAGGCGCGGAAACGGATGCCGCGGCCGTCGGCGACGAAGAAAACAACCACGAACCGGATGACGGACGGACAGAGCCGTCCGGTGGAGAGCAAAGATGACGCCACCCAACTATAGTGAATTATGGAAAGCCATGACGCCGGAGGAACGGCGCGAAGCCTGCGGGGACATCTGGACGGCGTCCGACGAAATATCGCGGCACGAACGCCCGGCTATGCTCGCCGCATTGTGCAATGCCATGCACTTTCGCGAAAAGTTTTTGAAGGCTCAGACGGCGGACAAATTGGCCGGCTGGCTGTTGTTGCGCGCCGGGCAGCCCGAATTCCGCAAGTTTCAGGGCGATCTGCTGCGCGCCTGGCTGCTGGCCAGGCATGGCGCTGCAATCGAAAACTTCCTGGAAGCGCAGGGCATTGCGCACGAAGGCGCCTTCCTGAAAGAGGACCCGCCGCCGCCTGAAGCGGCGGCCTTGCGGAAAGGACTCCGCGTGCTTTGCGAAAAGTGTACAATGCATGCTGCGTGCCTATATCTTGGATTCACGCTTGCCTCCGACGATAGCGGCTTCTGGGCCGCACTGCCCGCCGCCATGAGCGCGGAGTCGCTGGACCTGGCAGCCGGACTTGGCGCCGAACACTGAACACCGAACACCTGCCACGCCGCCATGCAAGAACTTTCCAAAACCATGCGCTTGGAAATCCCGCCGGAGGCGCTGGAGGGAGTTCTTCCCCAGCATTCCACCGGAGGCGCCGTCAAATCCATTCGTGTCCGGTCCGCAAAAGAAGCGCCTGCCGGACTGGGCGGCCGGGAGTTTCAGCAACTCCTGCAGAATGTCTACGACGCCGCGTTGATCACCGATCTGCAGGGGCACATTGAAGACGCCAATATCCGCGCGGCGCAATTTCTGCACCTGACCGTCGAGGAACTGAGGGGGCTAAGCATCCTGGACGTGA
The DNA here is from genome assembly GCA_025360745.1 of bacterium. Lineage (GTDB taxonomy): Bacteria > Verrucomicrobiota > Kiritimatiellia > CAIKKV01 > CAIYGI01 > CAIYGI01. The sequence continues at coordinate 61,976 of JANYBP010000033.1, read as the reverse complement.
TTTCCGGCGCCAACGAAGCGCTGATGCCCAAGATACGCGAAAACCTGGCCCTGTCGCGTTTTATCCTCCTGCAAGCCTACTGCGTCCGCGCCGACGCTTCGCTCTTCCCGTCGGAAATCGCCATCAACCGCCTGACGCTTTCCGGCCAGGAACACCTGTGTTTTTTCATGCGCGACATCACCTCGCGCAAAGAGGCCGAGGATCAATTGCGCGTCGAACATGTGGCCATGCAAAACGCCGGCAGCGGACTGGCGATCGCCGATGTCGAGGGCCGTCTGCTCTACGTCAATCCCGCGGTCGTGCGCCTGTTCGGCGCCGAGAGCGCCGACATTTTCACCAATCAGATCATTACCTCGATCTTCGATCCCGCCGACGACATTCAGGACGCGGTAACCGCAGTCCTGACGCATGGCTGCTGGGCGGGGGAATTGGCTCTGGTCCGCGGCAACGGAGACTCGGTCTACATTCAGGCGGCCGCCACGGTCGTACGCGATACGGAAGAGGCCGTCACGGGCATGGTTTTTTCGTTTTCCGATGTCACGGCCCGGCGGCTTGCCGAGCAGCAGTTGGAGCACTATGTCGGAGAACTGCGCGGACGCAACTCGCAGATGGAAGCCGACCTCACCATGGCCCGCGAGGTGCAGATGGGGCTGCTGCCGACCCACCTGCCATGTCTGCCGGCGACAGCCTCGCCGGAGCAGGCCGCCCTGCGCTGCGCCCGATTCTACCGGCCCAGCGCCACCGTGGGCGGCGACTTTTTTCACGTTCAGCCCCTGGGCGAGCGGTCGGTCGGCGTGTTCGTGTGCGACGTGATGGGGCACGGCATGCGCGCCGCGCTGGTCACAGCCATCGTGCGCGGGCTGTTGGAGGAAAACCGCGCCATGACCCAGAACCCGGGCGCGCTGCTCACGCGGCTGAACCAGGCGCTGGTCGCCATTTTGCGACCTTCGGGCGAATATCTCTTCGTATCGGCGGTCTATGCCATTGTGGATCTCGATCGGGCCACGTTGCGCATGGCGCTGGCCGGGCACCCCGCCCCGCTGCGCTTGAACTCGTCGCTGCTCGCGCCTGAAGCGCTCTTCGATCGCGCCGCGCGCGGTCCGGCGCTGGGCGTGCGTGAGCACCACCCCTATGTCACCACCACGCATTCCATCCAGGCCGGCGACCGGCTGTTGTTCTATACCGATGGACTGGTCGAGTCCGAAAATTCCGCGCGCGAAGAATGGGGCGTGGAACGTCTGCGCGCCAGCCTGCAATCGCACGCCGCATTACCCCTGGATGCCTGGATCTCCGCAGTCGTCGCCGATTCCGCCGGTTTCGGGGAAGATCGTCCGTTCGAGGACGATGTCTGCGCGGTGGGCCTGGAAATCGTGCGTCTGTAGAAACCGCTACCGCTGCTCTTCCGCCTTGACCGCGTTCCACTCGGCGTCCATTTCGGCGAGGGTGCAGTCCTGCATGCGCCGGGAGCGGGCTTGCAGGCGTTGTTCCACGGCGTGGAAGCGCCGCACAAATTTGGCGACGGTGGCAGACAGTAATTCCTCGGCCTGCAGTTTCTGGAAGCGGCTCAGGTTGACCACGGAGAAGAGCAGGTCGCCGATTTCCTCGGCCACATGTTCGCGGTCGCCGGCTTTCAACGCGGCCTTGACCTCGGCCAGTTCCTCGTCGATCTTGGCCACCACGTCATGCACGGCCGACCAGTCGAAACCCACCCGCGCCGCGCGGGTCTGCACCTGATGCGCCTTCATCAGCGACGGCAGGTGGCGCGGCACGCCGTCCACGGCCGACTTGCGTTCGCCTTTTTTTTCCACGGCCTTGATCTTTTCCCAGTTGCGCAGCACATCCGCGCTGTCGGCGACCGATGCGGCGGCGAAAACGTGCGGATGGCGCCGGATCAGTTTTTCGGCCAGGCGGCGCGCGACGTCGTCGAAATCGAACTGCCCCGCCTCCGTGCGCAGTTGGGTCTGGAAAATCACCTGCAACAGGATATCGCCCAGTTCCTCCTCGTGGCGCGAGGGATCGCCCGACTCGATGGCGTCGATTAACTCGTAGCACTCTTCGATCAGAAACGGCTTGAGCGTGTCGAGCGTCTGCTCGCGATCCCAGGGACAGCCCCCGGGCGCGCGCAGGCGGCGCATGATTTCGAGCAGTTCGTCAAGCGGTCGGGTGGGGGTGGTGTTCACTTATGAATTCTCAGGTTGTTTAGGCTGAAGGCTGTCAGGCAAACACAAAAACCGCGTTTTAAAATATACCCGTATTATGCGTGCTTTTCCTAACAGGCTTCAGCCTATTCCGCTGATTTTCTCTCACGGATGCGCCGCGTTGTGCGGATCGCGCAGAAGGCGCGTCCGCACATGGAACAATGATCGGCGTCCTCCGGGGCGCAAACGCGAGTTTGCAGATAGCGTTCGCGGGCATGCCGTCCATCGATCGCCAGCGCGAACTGCCCTTCCCAGTCGAGCGCCACGCGGGCGCGGGAAATAGCGTCGTCGCGCGAGCGCGCGCCGGGCAGGCCGCGCGCCAGATCGCCCGCGTGCGCCGCGATGCGGTGCGCGACGACCCCCTGGCGGACCTCCGCCTCGTTCGGCAGGCCGAGGTGCTCGGCCGGGGTGACGTAGCAAAGCAACGACGCGCCGTAGCAGGCCGCGGCGGTGGCGCCGATGGCGGAGGTGATGTGATCGTAACCGGGGGCGATGTCCGTCACCACCGGTCCGAGCACGTAGAAAGGCGCGCCGTCGCAGACGGTTTGTTCGCGCTCCATTTGATCGCGGATCTGGTTGAAGGGGACATGGCCGGGGCCTTCGACCATCACCTGCACGCCCGCCTTGCGGCAGCGCCGCACGAGATCGCCGAGCACCTCCAGTTCGCCGAACTGGGCGGCATCGCCGGCATCCGCCAGGCAGCCCGGGCGCAGGCCGTCGCCCAGTGAAACTGTAACATCGTGTCTGCGGCAAATCGCCAAGACTTCGTCCCAGCGCTCGAAGAGCGGATTCTCGGCCTGGTGGACGGACATCCACTCGGCCATGATCGCGCCGCCGCGGCTGACGATGCCCATGATCCGGCTCAGCGCGGCCGGCAGATGGCGGCGCAGCAAACCGGCGTGCAGGGTCATAAAGTCAACCCCCTGTTCCGCCTGCTCGCGAATCACGGTCATCAGGAGATCGGTGTCGAGCACGGGAAGATCGTCCGACAGCCGAGAAACCGCCTCGTAAACCGGCACCGTTCCGAGAGGCACGGGGCTGGCGGAGAGCATGGCCTGGCGAATCGCGCGCAGGTCGGGTCCCACGCTCAGGTCCATCACCACATCGGCCCCGGCGTCCAGCGCCACGCCCAGTTTGCGCAGCTCCCCGCCGGCTTCGGATTGTTCGGGCGAGCGGCCCAGGTTGGCATTGACCTTGGTGCAAAAGCGTCGTCCGACGCCGACCGGCCGCACGCCGGCATGGCCCGGATTGGCCGGCACGACCGCGCGCCCCGCCGCCAGTTCATCCCGCACCACTTCGACCGGCAGGCCTTCCGCCGCCGCCACCGCCGTCATTTCGCGCGTAATACGTCCCGCGCCGGCCGCTTCCAATTGCGTCATAATCGTGCTCCGTTTCTGATGCGGTCAGCATAGGCAACGCCGCCCGTCCCGTCAACGCCATCGCACCGCCCGTGGTCATGTAAAGTGGATAAACAGGAAGTCAGTAGACAGAATTCAGAAGCCAGAATGCAGATTCTTCCGGGTAATTTCGAGGAACAACCGTAGTTGCCGCAAAAGATCGCAAAGAGCACAGAGAAACAACGGCTTATTGCATGTGAACCTTAGATTGACGAATACCGAACCGCAGACGCATGAAGTTGGCCCGCCTTTTCGCGCGGGACTTTTGCTTCATGATTCTGAATTCATAATTCGTCAATCTGCGGTTCACCGACTGCGACTGTTGGACCTGCACCGACTACTTGGTCGCGGGCTCCGGTCCCTTGCAGGGTGGCAGGGCGGCCAGCTTGGTCAGCAGGTCGTATTTGGCCGCGATCATGGTGTTGGCCTGCGCCATCAGCCGGTCGGACTCGGCGGCGTTGGCCTTCTTCAGTTCGCGGAAGCGGTTTTCCTTCATCGCATGCTCGCTGTAGAGCATGGTGGGCGCCTTGCTGTCGATGGTCAGCGGATTCTTGCCGACTTTTGAAAGCTCCGGATTGAAACGATAGAGCGGGAAGTGACCGGAGGCCACCGCGTCGCGCTGGTGCTGCATGCCGTCCACCAGATCGAAACCGTGGGCGATGCAGTGCGAGTAGGCGACGATCAAGGCCGGCCCGTCGTAAGCCTCGGCTTCCGTGAAGGCCTTGACGGCCTGCGCCGGATTGGCGCCCATGGCGATCTGGGCCACGTAGATGTTGCCGTAGGTCATGCTGATCATGCCCAGGTCTTTCTTCATGGACTGCTTGCCGCCCGCCGCGAAGCGCGCGACGGCGCCCATGGGGGTGGACTTGGAAGCCTGTCCGCCGGTGTTGGAGTAGACCTCGGTGTCGAGCACCAGCAGTTTGATGCGTCGGCCGGAAGCCAGCACATGATCCAGTCCGCCGTAGCCGATGTCGTAGGCCCAGCCGTCGCCGCCGAGCACCCAGACCGACTTGCGCACCAGGTAGTCCGCGAGGGGCATGAGCTGCTTGCAAATTTCATCGCCGCAGGCGGCGAGTTTCCGCTTCAGTTCCAGCACCCGTTCGCGCTGTTCCTCGATCCCGGCCTGTGTGGACTGGTCGGCGTTGCGTACGGCCTTGAAGAAATCGCTCTGGTCCTTGCGGGACGGGCAGGCGCCTTCGATCAAGCGGTCGAGCAGTTCGACAGCCTGGGCGTAAAACTTGTCCACGGCCAGGCGCATGCCGTAGCCGAACTCGGCGTTATCCTCGAAGAGCGAATTACTCCAGGCCGGGCCGCGTCCGTCGGCCCGTTTCGTATAGGGCGTGGTCGGCAGGTTGGCGCCGTAGATCGAAGAGCAGCCGGTGGCGTTGGCGATCAGCATGCGGTCGCCGAAAAGTTGCGTGAGCAGCTTGACGTAGGGCGTCTCGCCGCAGCCCGCGCAGGCGCCGGAGAACTCGAAGAGCGGACGGCAGAGCTGACTGCCCTTGACCGTGGCCGTATTGACCAGTTTGCGGTCCGTTTCCGGCAGGTCCAGGAAGAAGGCGAAGTTTTCCGCCTCATGTTCGCGGACATCGAGCTGCGAACCCATGTTGATGGCCCGTCGTCCGGTCTCCTGCTTGGTGGCTGGGTCCTTTTCGCGGGCCGGGCAGGCGGCGACGCAGACGCCGCAGCCGGTGCAATCCTCGGGGGCGGCCTGCACGGTGAACTTCAGGCCGGCAAATTCCTTGCCCTTGGCGTCCACCGAGCGGAAGCCGTCGGGCGCCGCGGCGAGCGCCTTGGCTTCATAGGCCTTGATGCGGATCGCGGCATGCGGGCAGACCAGCGAGCACTGGCCGCACTGAATGCACAGTTCCGGGCTCCAGTAGGGGATTTCCACGGCGATGTCGCGCTTTTCGAACTGCGTGGTGCCGGTCGGCCAGGTGCCGTCCTCGGGAATGCTGCTGACGGGCAGCGTGTCGCCCTTTTGCCGCATCAAGGTGGCGGTCACGGTGCGCACGAATTCCGGCGCGGAGGCCGGCACCACCGGCGGCATTTTGCTCAAGCCGGCGGGCTTGGCGGGATATTTCACTTCCTCCATGGCGGCGACGGCGGCATCCACGGCCTGGAAATTTTGTTTGACGACATCTTCGCCCTTGCGCCCGTAGGTTTTCTTGATGGCCTTCTTGAGTCCCGCGATGGCCTCGCTTTGCGGCAGGACGCCGGAAATCGCGAAGAAACAGGTCTGCATGATGGTGTTGATGCGCGCTCCGAGGCCCAATTCCTGGGCCAGGCGGTTGGCGTCGATGACGTAGAAACGGATACGTTTGGCGATCATCTGTGCGGCAAACTCGTCGGGCAGGTGCGACCAGACGTCCCGCGCGTTGTACGGGCTGGCCAGCAGAAAGACCGCGCCGGGTTTGGCGCCGCTCAGCATGTCGTATTTCGCGATGAACGAGAAGTTGTGGCAGGCGATAAAATCGGCCTGCGTGCAGAGATACGGGCTGCGGATCAGTTGCGGCCCGAAGCGCAGATGCGAAACGGTCAGCGCGCCGGCCTTTTTCGAGTCGTAGACAAAATAGCCCTGCGCGTAGTTGGCCGTGTCGTCGCCGATGATCTTGATGGAGTTCTTGTTGGCGCCGACGGTGCCGTCCGAGCCCAGGCCGTAGAACATGCACTCGACGCGATCCTTGTGGGCCGTCTGCCAGGCGGGATCGTAGGCGATCGAGGTGTGCGTCACGTCGTCCTCGATGCCGACCGTGAAGTGGTTCTTGCGGTTCTTCGAGGTCAGATTGTCGAAGACACCCTTGCACATGGCGGGGGTGAATTCCTTCGAGCCGAGGCCGTAGCGTCCGCCGATCACGACGGGATAGAACTTGTTCTGCATCCAGCCTTCCGACTGGGCTTCGCCGATCGCCGTGCGGACGTCGGTGTAGAGCGGCTCGCCGATCGCGCCGGGCTCCTTGGTGCGATCGAGCACGGCGATTTCGCGCACCGTCGCGGGCAGCGCGGCGACGAAGGCCCTGACGTCGAAGGGACGATAGAGGCGCACCTTGAGCAGGCCGACCTTCTGGCCCTGGGCGGCCAGCGCCTCGACGGTCTCGTGCGTCGTCTCGGCGCCGGAACCCATGATCACGATCACGCGTTCGGCGTCCGGGGCGCCGACATATTCGAAAAGTTTGTAGGCGCGGCCGGTGAGCTTGGCGAACTTGTCCATCTGCGCCTGGACAATGCCGGGTGTGGCGGCGACGTAGCGGTTGACCGTTTCGCGGCCCTGGAAGTAGACGTCCGGGTTCTGGGCGGTGCCGCGCACGGCCGGGTGATCGGGCGAAAGGCCGCGGGCGCGGTGGGCGCGCACGAGCTCGTCGTCGATCATGGCCCTGATCGTCTCGAAGTCCACCTCCTCGATCTTCTGCACCTCGTGCGAGGTGCGGAAGCCGTCGAAGAAATGCAGGAATGGCATGCGGCTGTTGAGCGTGGCGGCCTGGGCCACGAGCGCCATGTCCATGGCCTCCTGGACGCTGTTGGCGGCCAGCATGGCGAAGCCCGTCTGGCGGCAGGCCATGATATCCGAGTGATCGCCGAAGATGGACAAACCCTGGCAGGCCAGCGCGCGGGCGGTGACGTGAAAGACCGTGCTGGTGAGTTCGCCGGCGATCTTGTACATGTTCGGAATCATCAGCAGCAGACCCTGGGACGCCGTGAAGGTCGTCGTCAGGGCGCCGGCCGCCAGCGAGCCATGCAGGGCGCCGGCGGCGCCGCCTTCCGACTGCAGTTCGATGACCGCGGGCACGGAGCCCCAGATGTTCTTGATTCCGTTGGCGCTGCGTTCGTCCGCCAGCTCGCCCATCGGGGAGGAGGGCGTAATCGGGTAAATCGCGCAGATTTCGTTTGTGGCATGCGCTATGGTTCCCGCCGCCGTGTTGCCGTCGACCATGATCATCTTCTTGGACATCGCGTGCTCCTTGGACTGCTGTATCCGTTTCAACCCCGCGCCGCCCATGCGTCCGGCGTTCGCGAAGCGGTTTGGTCAAAACGCCGACGATAGCAGGGGAGGCGGCGGGTTTCAAGCCAGAATCGTCTCACGCATTCGCCAGCGCTTCCCGTATCTTGACGGCCAGCACCGCCAGCACAAACGGCTTCTGGATGAAAGGGGCGCCTTTTTCCAGCACGCCATGGCGCGAGATGATGTCCGCCGTGAAGCCGGACATGAAGAGGCATTTGAGTCGCGGATTGTCGGCCTTGAGCCGCGCCGCCAGTTCGCGGCCGTTCATATGGGGCATGACGACGTCGGTCACCAGCAGTTGAATCTCGCCGGTGTGTTCTTCCGTGATGCGCAGGGCCGCCTCCGGCGTGCCGGCCGCCAGCACGGTATAGCCCAATCCCAGCAGCATGCGTTCGATCATGTTCAGAACGGTGGTATTGTCCTCCACCAGCAGCACCGTCTCGGTTCCGCGCACGTCCGGTTTCATGGCCGGACTTTCCGCGAGCTGCGCCGCTTCCGAGCCCAGGTGCCGCGGCAGGTGGATGCGGAAGGTCGTGCCCTTGCCCGGCTCGCTGTAAACGCCGATATGGCCGCGGTTTTGACGGACGATGCCGTACACGGTGGCCAGTCCCAGGCCGGTGCCCTTGCCCGCGTCCTTGGTCGTGAAAAACGGCTCGAAGATCCGGCCTTGCGTCTCCTTGTCCATGCCGCAGCCGGTATCGCTGACCAGCAGCAGGACATAGTCGCCGGGAAGAAAATTTTCGTAGCGCGCCGCCTGGAGTTCGTCAACATGGACGTTTTCCGTCGCGATATGCACCGCGCCGGTGCCGTTGATGGCGTCGCGCGCGTTGACGCACAGGTTGGCCAGTATCTGTTCGACCTGGCTGGGATCCATCTTGATCGGCCACAGTTTCGTAAGCGGTGACCAGAGCAATTCGATGTTTTCGCCGATCAGGCGGCGCAACAATTTGATGATGCCTTCCACGGTTTCGTTCAAGTCGAGCGTCATGGGCGTGATCGCCTCTTTGCTGGCGAAGGCCAGCAATTGACGGGTAAGATCGGCGGCGTGCCTGGTCGCGTTTTGAATCTCCTCCAGGTCGAGCCGCAGCGGATCGGTCGGTTTCGTCTGTTCGGCGGCCAGTTGCGCGTTGCCCAGGATGGTCTGCAAAATGTTGTTGAAGTCGTGGGCCACGCCGCCCGCCAGTTGCCCGACGGACTCCATCTTCTGCGCCTGCGCCAATTGCGTCTCCAGCCCCAGCTGCTCGGTGATGTCGCGCTTGACGGCGACGTAATGCGCGACCACGCCCGTGGCGTCGCGCACCGGCGAGATCGTCGCCTCCTCGGTGTAGAGCGAGCCGTTTTTCTTGCGGTTTACGAAGTGGCCCTGCCAGGTTTTTCCGCCGGAAATGGTTTCCCACATGCCGCGATAGAACGCCTCGTCCTGCTCGCCGCTTTTTAAGATGCGCGAATTCTGGCCGATGGCCTCGGCGCGGGTGAAGCCGGTCACGCTCTCGAAGGCCGGGTTGACGTACTGAATCGCGCCGTTCTGGTCGGTGATGACGACGATTTCCGCCAGTTGTTCGATGGCCACGGCGAGCCTTTCGCGTTCCGACTCGGTCCGTCTGCGTTCGGCGTTGTCGTCCCGCGAGGCGGACTGCATCTCGATCATGCGGCGGCCGACGTCGACCCGGGCGCGGATTTCCACGGCGTCGAACGGCTTCACCAGATAATCGTTGGCCCCGGCATCGAGCCCGGCGATGATGTCGGCTTTCTCGCCCTTGCTGGTCAGCATGATGATGTAGGGCGGCTGGCAGAGCTGCGCCGCGCGTACACGCAGGCAAACGTCCACGCCGTTAATTTCCGGCATGAGCCAGTCGAGGATCGCCAGCCGTGGCGCATCGGGCCGCTGCATGACCCGCCAGGCTTCGGCGCCGTTGACCGCCGTCACCACTTCGTGGCCGCATTTCTTCAACACCTCCGCCAGGATGGTGCGTGACGTTAAGTCGTCTTCAGCGATCAGAATAAGCATAGGCAGGCATCCTTCATTGTTTCTTCGCGGTTTCCTTCAGCAGACGCAAGGCCGCTTCCAATTCGGACATAAGGGCCTTGACGGCGTTCAAGTCGCGGACCTTGGCCGATTGCTCTATTTCGAAGGCCACCCCGCGCAAGCGTTCGGCGCCCAGGTTCGCGGACGCGCCCTTGATGGTGTGGGCCTGGCGTTCGACGCCCGCGGCGTCGCCGGCATCGAGATAGACCTTAAGCGTCTCGATCTGCGCTGGAATATCCACCAGGAATTTTTCGACGATCTCGCGGGCCAGTGTTTCATCGTTCATCAGGCGGGCCAGCAAGCCGGCCCGGTCGAAAACCGGCGCGGAATGCGGCGGGCTCGATTTGGGCAGCCATTTTTGCAGCACGGACGCCAATACCTGGGGATCGACCGGCTTGGAAAGATAGTCATTCATTCCTGTTGTCAGGCATTTTTCCCGGTCGCCCTGCATGGCGTCGGCGGTCATGGCGACGATAGGAATCCGGCGATTCAGGACCGCGGAGCGGGGATCGCGTATCCGGCGTGTGGCCTCCAGGCCGTCCATAACGGGCATTTGCACGTCCATCAGCACCAGATGGTAGGGGATCGTTTCGAGGGCCTTGACGACTTCCGCGCCGTCGGCCACGGCGTCCGCATACAGCCCCAACTTTTTCAGCATGCTCAGCGCCACATGCTGGTTGACGATGTTGTCTTCCGCCAGCAGGATGCGCGCCGCGCCATGGGGCGTTTCGCGCGGCTCCTGGCGCGCGGCTACGGGCCGCCTGGGCTGCGGTATTTTTTTGCCGACCAGGATCGCGGCCAGGCGATCGAAGAGCCCGGATTGCCGCAGCGGTTTGGTCAGACAGGCGGAAAATCCCGCCTCCTCCAGTTGTTCGGAAAAACCCTGCCGGCCCAGATCCGTCAGCGCCGCCGGCCTGCGGCAAGGATCGCTTCCTTCGGACATACCCGCTACGGTCGTATCATGCACGAAAAGGTTCCTTCAGTGTCTCGGCAGCTTAGTTTGATGCCCGGCAAATATCCATCATAAACCGACGACTTTCAAAACCGCCTCCAGCAGTTCGCTCTGGGTGTAGGGCTTGGCGACTATGCCCTTGAATCCGTATTCGGCATGGTTTGCCATCACCGGATCGTCGGCGTACCCGCTGGATACGATGGCTTTGACCTGGGGGTCGATTGCCATCAGGCGCTTGATCGCCTCCTTGCCGCCGATGCCGCCGGGGATGGTCAGGTCCATGATGACCAGATCGAAAGGCGCGCCGGCCGCCATGGCCTGTTTATACAGTTCGACGGTCTCGTGGCCGCCGACGGCGGTTGCGACAGAGAAGCCGTTGCGCGTCAATATTTTTCCGGCAATTACGCGGATGGCGTTTTCGTCGTCCATCACAAGAATTCTGCCCGGCCGGATGGCGGACGCGCTTGCCGCCGGCGGGGGTGTTGCCGTTTGCGCCGGGGTAGACTCGGAGGCAGGGAGGTACAGCGTAAAGGTTGTTCCCTTGCCAGGTTCCGATACGACGCTGATGTGACCGCCGTGTTTGTTGACGATGGAATAGACCGTTGCCAACCCCAGGCCGTTGCCGGCCTGCTTGGTTGTGAAATAAGGGTCGAAGATCCGGTCGAGATACTTGGGGTCAATGCCGGTCCCCTCATCCCGCACGGAGATCCTGACATATTTCCCCTGACGCAGGCCGGGGACAGCGCCTTCCCCGATCTCCGAGTTCTCCATGGCGATGTACAGGCGCCCGCCCTCGGGCATGGCCTGGTGGGCATTGATGGTCAGGTTGGAGATGACCTGCTGGAGCTGACCCTTATCCGCCACGGCCATCCACAGATTTTCGGCCCGGCGATATACCGGCATGGTCTTGCTGCCGGACAGGTCGAAATTCACGACCTCCTCGACCAGCGCGCCCAGGCTGACGTCCTCCTTGATCGGATCGCCGCCCTTGGCAAAGGTCAGCAGTTGATTGGTCAGCCGCACGGCGCGGCTCATGGATTTTTCCGCTTCTTCAAGGAACGCATAGCCGGAATGGCCGGCGGCGAGTTCGGACTTGGCCAGATAGATATTGCCGAACAAACCCGTCAAGATGTTGTTGAAATCGTGCGCGATGCCGCCCGCCAGCGTGCCGACGCTCTGGAGCTGCCGCATCTTTTGCAATTCTATTTCCGCCAGCCGGCGCTCGGTGATGTCCCAGATGATGCCGCTGATTTTTAACGGCCGCCCGGTTTCGTCGCGGACCAGACGGCCGCGCGAATTGATGTAGTGGATGCTGCCGTCCGGCCAGAGCGCGCGGTAATCCGATTCATAAGGCACGTCCCGGGTAATCACGCGCGTCAGAGCCGCCGAAATCTTTTCACGGTCGTCAGGATGCAGCGCGCCGAAAAATTGCGCGGCTGAACCGTCGAAGGTCGCCGGGTTCAGGCCCAGCAGACAGCACGCTTGTTCGTCAAAGTGGCGCATTCCAGAGCCCAGATCCAACCGCCAGGCGCCCATGTGGGATGCGCGCAGCGCGAGATTCAGGTCCTCCTCGCTTTCCCGCCGGGCATCCTCAGCCAACTTGCGTTCGGTGACATCCAGAATCAGCGATGCCATCCCGATGGCTTTTCCGTCGTGGGCGACCAGCGGTGTGTTGAACCATTCGCAACTGATCCGCCTGCCGTCCCGGGTGATGTTGTCGTTGGTGGAGCGCCTGCCGCCGCGCTGCCCAACGATGTTTGCCCAGACATCGTCCAAATGGCCGTGAATTTCGGCGGGCACGATGAAACTCCAGTATTGCCCGACGGCCTCCTCGCGCGCATACCCGAACATTTTGGCGGCCGTGGGATTCCACTCCCGCACCCGTCCCTCGATGTCGAATTCGATGACCGCCAGCGGCGTCTGCTCGACATGCAGCAGCAGCCGCTGCTGCGACAGCTGGAGCGCCAGCTCCATCCGCTTGCGCTCGGTGATGTCGTGGCAAAGCGTCTGATATTGCCATTTACCGTTCCAAAGCAGCCGTTTGCGGGAGACCAGGAGATGCCGCACCTCGCCGCTTTTGCGCACGATATCCACTTCATATTCCGAGGCTAAATTGCCGTCCTGCCTTCTTCGGGCGTAACGCTTCTTGAACTCGGCATAACTCTCGGAGGTGTAGCGTTTTTCGACGGGTGTCGTGCTGAATTCCGCGAGCGTGCTGAACCCGTAAATGTCCAGAATCGCCTGATTGGCGTAGATCGTCTCGCCCTCCTCGGTGACGATGCGCACGCCGAAAGGAGAGTCGTCCAGGGAGCGCCGGAAGTTCTCTTCGCTCCTGCGCAGCGCCGCCTCGCTGTTTTTCCTGGCCTCGTTTTCGGTCTTCAAATCATCGAGCAGTTTGAGCGTGGTGGTCTGGCTCAGTTGCAGCGCCTGCGTGCGCTCCTCAACCTGTTCGGCCAGCCGCTCGCGATCGTCCTTCTGCATCAAAGCGGCGGCCTTGATCTTGGCCATGGCGCGAATCTGGGCGCTGAGCTCGATTTCGTCGAACGGTTTGGTAAGGAAACCCTCCGCGCCCGCTTCAAGAGCCTTGACGCGGCTGTTCCGGTCGGTCTTGAGTGCGGTCAGAAAAAGCACGGGAATCGCCTGCAGGAGCGGGTCCTGCTTCAGTTTGCGACAGACCGCATAGCCGTCCATGCCGGGCATGACGATGTCGAGCAGTATCACGTCCGGCGCCTCGGACTGCGCCAGTTCAAGGCCCGCCGGTCCGTTGCCGGCGGTCAAAACCCGGGCTTTGGGAAATTGATCCGCGACCACGGCTTTCAAGGCGGTCAGATTGTCCTGATTGTCGTCGATAGCCAGAATTTTCACGGCTTCCTCGTAATTATCAGGTTCACTCCAGTATCTCCCGGAGCTTGGCGGCCAGGTCCGCCATCATGAACGGTTTCTGAATGAAATGGACGCCGGCCTCCAGTTCGCCATGGCTGGCGATGACATCCGCCGTGAAACCCGACATGAACAGGCATCTGATCTCCGGTCTGGCGAGCTTGATCCGCTCCGACAGTTTGTGTCCGTTCATGCCCGGCATGATCACATCGGTCAACAACAGCCGGATCTCGCCGTTGTATTCGTCCGCCATGCGCAAGCCGGCCTCCGGTGTGGCGGCCGCCAGCACAGTATAGCCCAATTCGCGCAACATGCGTCCGCTCATTTTCAAAATGGAGACGTCGTCTTCAACCAGCAATACCGTTTCGCTACCCCGCGCGGGAGTCCTGGCCGGAGCATCCGGATCCTGCGCCTTGTCCGCGCCGAGATAGCGGGGCAGGTAGAGGCGGAAGGTGGCGCCTTTGCCCAGTTCGCTATAGACGGCAATATGTCCCTGGTTCTGCCTGACGATGCCGTACACGGTGGCCAGGCCCAGCCCCGTGCCCTTGCCGACCGCCTTGGTAGTGAAAAATGGTTCAAAAATACGATCTGCCGTCGTTTTTTCCATGCCGCATCCGGTGTCGCTGACCGACAGCAGAACATAATCGCCGTTAATGAAATCTTCGTGGCGCGCCGCATGGAATTCGTCCACATGCACATTCTCGGTTGCGATGCGCACGCGGCCGACGCCGTCAATGGCGTCGCGCGCGTTGACGCACAGATTGACCAGAATCTGGTCGATCTGACTGGGATCGATCCTGACCGGCCAGAGATTCGCGCCGGGCGCGCAGACCAGCGCGATGTTCTCGCCGATCAGCCGGCGCAGCATCTTGAGCATGCTCTTGACGGTGGCGTTCAAATCGAGTTGCCGCGGCACGACGACCTGCTGCCTGGCGAAGGCCAGCAACTGGCGTGTCAGTTCGGCGGCGCGCTGGGCCGCGCTTTGAATCTCCGTCAGACCGGGGAGAATAGGATTGTCCGGTCCGGCCTGCTTGACGGCCCACTGGACGTTGCCGATGATGACTTGCAGGATGTTGTTGAAGTCGTGCGCCACGCCGCCGGCCAGCCGCCCCACGGATTCCATTCTTTGCGCCTGATTCAACTGCGCCTGCAGGCTCAAATCCTCCGTGATGTCGCGTTTGACGGCGACATAATTGGCGATTTCGCCCGCCGCGGCGCGCACGGGCGAGATGGACGCCTCCTCGGTATAGAGCGCGCCGTTTTTTTTGCGGTTGACGAAGCGCCCATGCCAGACATTCCCGCCGGCAATGGTCGTCCAAAGTTCGCGATAATAAGCCTCGTCCTGTTGACCGCTCTTGAGCATGCGCGGGTTCATGCCGATGCTCTCCGCGCGGGTGTAGCCGGTCACCAGTTCAAAGGCCGGATTGACGTACTGAATCAGCCCTTGCGCATCCGTCACCATGATGATCTCGGCGGCCTGCTCGATCGCCGTCGCCAGTTGTTTGAGCGCCGACTCGCTTTGCTTGCGCGCCGCGTTTTCGGTTCTCAGATCCTGGATCAGGTTCAGGGTGGCGGTCTGGCTCAGGAGTAAGGCTTGCGTGCGTTCCGCTACCAGAACGCTCAACCGCTCGTTAGCCTCCCGTCGCATGATCGCGGCGGCCTTGATCTTGGCCATGGCCCGGATCTGGAGCGTCAATTCGATCCGGTCGATCGGCTTGTTGAGGAAGCCCTCCGCGCCCGCCTCCAGAGCCTTCAGGCGGCTGTCCTTGTCGCTCCTGAGGGCGGTCAGGAACAGCACGGGAATTGTTTGCAGGAGCGGGTCTTGCTTCAGTTCGTGGCAGACCGCGTATCCGTCCATGCCCGGCATGACGATGTCCAGCAGGATCACGTCCGGATCTTCGGCCAGCGCCAGTTCAAGGCCCCGCCGCCCGTTCGGCGCCGTAAGCAAGTCGCCGCCGGGCATGAATTCCGAAATGACCGCCTGAAGCGCCGTCAGGTTGTCCCGGTTGTCGTCGATGGCCAGAATCTTCATGGCTCGCGCACCAGAAATTCCGCCAGGGTTTTCATCAGCAGCTCATGCGCGATCGGCTTGGAAATATAGCCGTCGAAGCCGCGGGCCAGAATCTCCTCGCGGTCGCCTTTCATCGCGCTGGCGGTGATGGCGATCACGGGAATGTCACGGAGATACTGGTCTTCCCTGATCGCCGCCAGTTCCGCAAAACCATCCAGCACGGGCAGCGCGATATCCGTGAGGATCAGATCGGGTTTATGCCGCCGCGCCTGTTCCAGCGCGGTCAGGCCATTTTCCGCCTCGATGATACGGTAGCGGTCGCCTAACAAGGCCTTGGCCGTGCGCAGGTTGTCGGGATTGTCCTCCACAATCAGGATCAGCGGCTTGCCTGGTCGCGAAGGACGCCGGCGGTGGGGCGGTCCTGCGACGCGGCTCGGGGCGGGCGTCGCATGAAGTGGCGCAACCATGCGCGCCACCGCGGCCAGTAATCCGTCCCGGTCAATGTCGCCCTTCTGGATCAACTGGTGGATATGGTTGCCTTTCAGAAAACTCAACTCTTCCCTGGTCACATGCTTGGCGGTCAGGATCAGGACGGGCAGTTGCTCGGCCGGCGCGGAAGCGCGCAGAGTCTTGAGCACCTGAAATCCGTCAACTTCCGGCATCATCAGGTCGAGAATCATGGCGGCGGGCATGGTTTGCCCGATCCGATCCAGGGCCTGCTTGCCGTTGCGCGCCACCTGAACGCGGTAGCCCGCGAACTCCAGGATGTCCCTCAACTGAATCACGGCCGGTTCGTTATCCTCGACCACCAGGATATTTTGCCCCTGGCCGGACGGCGCGGGCAAGGCGCCGGCGCCGCGCTCGGCGGCTTGGCCTCCGGTCTCCGCCGCCAGGCCGGCGCCGGGAAGTTCCGCCGCCAGCGGCAGGCGCAGTCTGAAGGTCGATCCCTGGCCGGGCGCGCTTTCCACCGAGATGTCGCCCCCGAGCAGCAAGGCGAATTTTTTGGCGATCGCCAGGCCCAGGCCGGTTCCGCCATATTTGCGGGATGTGCTGTCGTCGCCCTGGCGGAACTCGTCAAAGATGTGCGGGAGTTGTGCGGCGGTGATGCCGATGCCGGTGTCGGCCACGGCAATGAGGAACCGATCGCCGCTCACTTCCGCCGTAATCGTGACCTTGCCCTGCTCGGTGAACTTGACCGCGTTGCCTACCAGGTTCTGCAGGATATGACGGAACTTGTCGGAATCGGAGGTCAGCGGCGGCAGGTCGCCGCCCACCAGACTGGAGAGCGCAACGCCCTTTTCCAGCGCCTGAGGTTCGAGCATGGCCACGATTTCGTCGGCCAGTTCGCGAACGGAAAAACGGCTGACGTTGATCTCCTCGCGGCCGGCCTCGATGCGCGACAGATCGAGGATGGCGTTGATCAACGAAAGCAGGTTCCTGCCGTTGCGTTCGATGATTTCGAGATAGCCGTATTCCTCCGCCGGGATGGCGTTGGCCAGCCGGCGGTTCAGGACGCCCGAGAGGGCGATCACCGAGTTGAGCGGTGTGCGCAATTCGTGGCTCATATTGGAGAGGAAGGCGCTCTTCAACCGGTTGGCCTCGTCCAGTTGCCGTTTCTGCATCTCCAGTTCGGTGTTCTGCTCGGTCAACTCGTTGGCCTGCGCCTCCAGTTCGTGGTTCTGGCGTTCGAGCCGTTCCGCGAGGTCGTGGATTTTCTTAAAGGACCGCACGCCGTTCATGCGGGCGGTCAGTACGCTCCAGATATCGTTCACCAGGCGAATCGCCGGCTCGTCATAGGCGCGGACACTGGCCAGCGAAATCACCGCCACCACCGTGCGGCCGGAAAGCACGGGAATAGTCAGGATTTCCCGCGGGATGAAATCGCCGCTCGACGCGGCGAAAACAAAGCGCGTCTCAGGCGGTATATCCACAATGCGCTGGATCCGGCGCGTGGCCAGAACCGCCCCCAATTCGCCCTCCCGCTGCGTGGCGGAAAAAACGGCGCGCCCGCCGGCGCCCAGGCCGATCGATTCGAAATGCTCGAACACCGTCCCGGCTTCGTTCAGCACGTAGACCGCGCCCACCTGCGAACCGCTATGCTCGATCAACGCCCTGAGCAACTCCCAGCAGAAGGCGTGGAGCTCTTCCTCGCGGAGCATGACATCCTCGATTTGAGACACTTTCCTGGAGATCGTCATCTCCGTCTGGATGGCATCCGCCATCGTGTTGAACGAGGCCGCCAGCTTCCCGAACTCGTTGGCGGAGCGATAGCCGCTGCGCACATCCAGCTTGCCGTGCCTGAATTGTTCCGTCACCGCGGTCAGTTCCGCCAGCGGCGTTCTGATCCATTTCAGCAACAAGCCGATGACGGCCATGGCAAACAATAGAATGATGGCCGCCATGCCGAGCAGGCGGCGGCTGATGGCGGCATGCCCTTGCTCGGATTCACGGTAAAATTGGATCGCCCGCTTTCTGGAGAAATCGCTGATTTCCTTGATTTCGCCCAGCATTTTTTCGATATGGAGGCCGCAAGCGCCGGTCGGACGTGAGCGCGCGACGGCCTCGGCGAGCTTGCCTTCCCGCAGCAGCCGGCGGGTCTCTTCGCGGATAGCCTTCCATTCGATGAAGGCTTGTTCGGCGCTCTCGATGTCGCTGAGCGGTCCCAGATAGCTTTCGTAAAGCGTCGCGAACTGCCGGTGGACATCGGCCTCGCGGATGTCCATCTCCTGGACAATGGCTTCGCGTTCCCGGTCGCTCTCCACCATGCACAGGTCTTTCGTTTTCAAATGCATGGACAGGATTTGATTCTGCATGTCGCTGAGGGCCTGACGAACCTTGAACGGATGCTCGTAGCTGCCCTTGGTCTGCGACCATAGTTGTTCCATCTGCATCCAGGCCATGGCGGCAAGCAGCGCCGTCAGGAGCATGATGACACCCATGCCGAGGCGCAGTTTTGTGCCGATCTTCAAATCGTTAAGATTCATGTCGTTTTGCCTCTTTTCCGGAAGACCGCCGCCGGCGCCGCCACGGCGCCAAGCCCCGCATGTCCGGCGACGATTTCCCTTTCCGATCCGCCGGTCACGAGGTAACCGCCGGGCGATAATGTGCCGCAAAGTTTGTCCAGAATGGACCGCCGGTCCTGTGCTTTGTAATACAACAGCAGATTGCAGCAGAGGATCAGGTCGAAGCCGCCGTAAATGCTGGCCTGCGGGCTCGATGAACGCTTGTCCAGCAGATCGTAGGCGGAAAAATCCACCCGCGCCCGCAACCGCGGGACGATGGTGAAGGAGCGTCCATGTCTGGCAAAACAACGGCGTAGATGACGCGAGCGGACATTGCCCAGTTCCGCATCGTTATATTGGCCGGCGCGCGCCAGGAGCAGATCGGCCTCCGACACATCCGTCGCGAAGATACGATATGGTAGCGGCCGCTCCCCCGCCGTGGTCAGTTCATCCAGCAGCATGGCGAGGGACCAGACTTCCTGTCCGGCGGCGCAACCGGCCGACCAGACGCGCAACTCGCCCATGCCCGATTGTTTTTTCGCGGCGGCAAGCTCCGGCAGGACCGTTTGTTCCAGCAGCGCAAAGGCCAGCGGATCGCGGAAAAATTCGCTGTAGCCGATGCGCAGCGAACGGTAAAAAGTTTCCGCTTCCGGGCGTCGTTCCGCCAGGCGCCCGGCATAGGCCGCGACCGTCTTGAGCCCGGTCGCCGTCAGTTGCTTGTCGATCGTATTGCGTAAAAACGACTGGTCGTAGACCGAGATGTCCAGCCCATGCGTCGCATGCAGCGCATGGATCAACGCGTCAAGCGCCTCCCCGGCCGCTGGAACTTCAGGTTCCACGGCTGCCTTGTCCGCTTTCTTCAAGTGTGTTCACTCGCGAGTCCCCCGCCGGTTTATCTACGCGGACCGGCCTGTGGCGCGTTCGAGCGCCTCGCGCAAAGAGTTCAAATTGTAGGGTTTGCCGAGAAAAGCCTGGGGCCGTTCGGGATGGTCGCCGGCCATGACCCGCGCTTCGTCGTAACCGCTGGCCAGGATCGCCGGCAGACCTGGGCGCAACGCCCTGATCGCGGTCAGGGTCTCCCAGCCGTCCATGCCCCGCATGTTCAGGTCGCAAAGCAGGCAACCGATTTCGTCCCGGCGTTGCCGGAAAAGCTCCAGCGCCTCGACGCCGTTTTTCGCCTCGAGCGATGCATAGCCCAACTGCGCGAGCATGCTCCTGGTCAAAATACGCACAGAATCGTCGTCTTCGGCCAGCAAGACCGCGTCGGCTTGTGCGGGTGGCGTGGACGGTCCGTACGCCGCGCTTGCCGTGGCCGACGGCGCCGTGACCGCCTGCGTCTGTTTGGACAAGGGAAGGAAGACCCGGAATGTGCTGCCGCGCCGCGGTTCGCTCTCGACCGTGATTCCGCCGTCGTGTGTCCGCACAATGCCAAGCACCGCGGCCAGTCCCAGACCACGGCCGGTGAACTTGGTCGAGAAGAACGGGTCGAACAATTTTTCGATATCCCCGCCCGCGATGCCGCAACCGGCGTCGGCTATTTCCAGGCAGGCGTAGGACGGTTCTCCAGGTTGCCAGCCGAATGGGAAACGGTTCGTCACCGGAATGTCCGCAGGTGATGCCGTTTTGACCGCCAGACGGACGCCGCCGCCGCCGGCCTCCCAGGCATTCGAGACCAGGTTGGTCAAGACCTGGCGGAGCTGATTCGCGTTGCCGCTGATAAAGGGACCGGGGGCAGGCAGGTCGGCCACCAGAGCCATGTTTTTCGGCATGCCGGCGCGCAATAAGGCCAGATTCTGGCGGCAAACGTCCGAAAGATCCAACAGTTCGTGCGCGCCGGAAGACTGCCCGATGTAGGTCAACATCAAAGCGCTGACCTCCGCCGCCTTGCGGGCCGCTTGCATGGATGCCTCCAGGGATGCATAGGGTTCCGCGTCCCGCGGCAGATGCATCATGGCCATTTCCAGGTTGCCCATCACGGCCATCAACTGGTTGTTGAAATGATGGGCGATGGCCCCCGCCATGCGGCCCAGGCTTTCGGCTTTCTGAAGTTGCCGGCTTTGAATTTCGAGTTTGGCCTTTTCCGCTTCCGCCTGTTTGCGCATCAGCGCCGCGCCGATATACGAGGCGATGCCCTCCAGGCGTTCGACGATTTCGAGGGTGAAACAGTCTTTGCGCCGGTCGTTGATGTGGATCAGCCCCACAATCCTGCCGTCGTTCCGGATTGGAACCAGGGCCACGGAGGCGTAACCGAACTGAATGCAGCGATTGCGCGGATGAAGACGGGGATCCTGAGCGGGCGGAAGCTGGAGCAACGGGGAGGAGTCGTTTATCCAGAAACTACCGCCCCGCGTGAAGAGCGGCAGGGACGGATCGGTCTTGCCGGAAACCACCAGGCCGCAGGTGCATTCCAGACTGACGTTGCCGTTTTTGTCACGGCACACGCCGCCATCCGCGTCATGCTCGACCAAAGTGTTTTCCGTCAGCAGGAAATCTCTGGAAAAACCCTGTTGGGCGATATACGGGAAGTCCTGCCCGTCTTGCAGGCGAATCCCCACCGCATCGAAGCCCGTTCGCGTCTTCAATGTGGCGAGCACGCGCTGAATGGCATCCAGCGCATCGCCCGGATCGTTCAATATCTGCAGGACTTCCCGGCGCAGCTCCGCATATAGCTCCGCCTGCTTGCGCTCGGTGATCACGGCGAACACGGCCACGAAGCAGCCCTGCTCCGGGCGGTACACGGAAATGGAGAACCACCTGTTCAAAGCCTGGACGAAGACTTCGGTTTTTTCCGGTTTTCCGGTCAGGGCCACTCTTGCGTAAGCGGCGAAAAGCAGGGGATTGTCCTCCCGGTGATGCGGGATGACCTCGCTGATTTTTTTGCCGGTTACATTCCGCAAACCGGTCATGGTTTCGAAGGCGGGGTTGACGGTGAGGTAAATGAAGTCCCGCCCTTCGCCGTTCTCGAAGATCATCCGGCAATAGGCATAACCCTCGGTCATATGTTCGAACAACCCGCGATACTGCTGCTCGCTTGCCAGCCGCGCTTGCTCCGCCAGACGGCGTTCCTCCGCGTTCCGATGCAGCCGCAGGTTGATGCGATGGATGTAAATGGCCAGGGCCGATACGCCGACGACCACCAGGACCGCCAGGCCCATGCCCAGGTAGAGCCATCCCAGGTCCGGCGGCGGGGGATTAGGGTCGTAGAGAAAGCCCTTCAGGTCGAAGCCCGGCTGCATCATGCCGATGTCGGCGTAAACGTCGGCGATATGCCGCCAGCGCCCCGGATACATATAGCCGATTTCGATCAAGTCGGCTCGCATCAGCGGCTCCATTTGCCGGGCTTCGAACAGATAATAATCGCGGCTGTTACGTTGTGAATAGCGGGCGAGGATCAAATCCACGATTTCTTCCTGATGCGCCATGGCGTATTGCCAGCCGTACAGGCTGGCGGCGCGGAAGGCTTTGACCAGCGCGGGATGCTCGCGGAGTTCCCGTTCGGTGGTGAAAAGGTTGTCGCCGTAGAAGTCTATGCCCGCCGAACGCGGCGTGTAGATCTGATATTGAAAATGGGCGCGATCGAGATAGTAGGGCTGATTGATCGCGTATCCGGAAATCGCGGCGACCCGTCCGGCGATCAAATCACGCGGGTCGTAACTGTGCTCGACGCGGGTAAAACGTTCGAGGGGAATGCCTTCCTTCTTGAGATAGGCCACGATTTCGTCGGATTGCGGCTCCAGCATGATGCGTTTGCCGGTCAGATCGTGGATGTCCTGACCGGCCTTTTCTTGCCTCGCGATCAGCACGTAGGGGGAATGTTGGAAAATCACGGCCAGCGCCACGACCGGCTTGCCGGCCTTGCGTTCCAGCAACAGACTGCTGGTGCCGACGCCGAACTGGGCCCGGCCCTCGATGACATTCCTGATCGGATCGACGCCAGGCGTGGCCTCGACGATCTTCACATCCAGACCGGCCGCCCGGTAATAGCCCTTCTCCAGGGCGGCATAATATCCCGCAAACTGGAAGGCATGCGTCCACTTCAATTGCAGGGTAACCGGTTCCAGACTCCTGGTCTTCTCGCTGGCCGCGTTTGTGGACAAGGCGCAAAGCGACGCGGACAGGCAAAGCAGCCATGCCTTGGCGCGTGCCGCAACGGTTTTTGCGGCGTTGTGGCGGGTCGTTCGCATCACCCTGGGTGGGACTCGGAAAGCGCCGCGTGTACGGTCTGAAGCATCTCGCTCAAGCTGAAGGGTTTGGCCATCACACGGAACGCGCCGAAACTGCGCGCGATGCGCATCACGTCCATGTTGCCGAAGGCCCCGCCGCCTGAGATCGCGATGACCTTCATGCCGGGATGGCTCTTGCGTATCTCCCGCAGCAGTTCCAGGCCATCCTTGTCGGGCATGAAGATGTCGGTGATGACCAGATCGATCTTCTGGTCGTCCAGGCGCTTCAGCCCGTCGGAACCGTTCACGGCTTCCATGACCTCGTGGTCCGCTTCCAGCACCCGGCGCAGCAGCAGGCGGATTTCTTCGTTGTCGTCAATGATAAGAATGCGCGCCATATCCGATTTACTCCCCCTTCGTTCCCGCACGCCCCGCCATCTGCCGCTCGATCGCCCGGCGCAGATCCTGCTCACGCAAAGGTTTGCTCACATAATCGTGCATGCCCTCGGCCAGGTATTTCTCGCGGTCGCCCTTCATGGCGTTGGCGGTCATCGCGACGATCCTTGGCCGGCGCTCGGCCGGCCATTCCCGGCAGATATGATGGGTGGCCTCGATGCCGTCCATGTCGGGCATCTGCACGTCCATCAGCACAATGTCGTAAGGACGGCGGTGCAAGGCGTCGAGCGCCTCCCGTCCGTTGTTGGCGAAGTCAGCATCGTATCCCATGCGCCGCAGCATGTGCTGCACGACCTTGCGGTTGACCTCGTTGTCCTCGGCCACCAGCAGCGCGACCGTTTCCGGGGCCGGCGGCGGCGCAGCCGGCGGCGGCGCGCTTTTGGGCGGACGCGCCAGTATCTGCATCAGGATGTCGTACAGTTCGGAGGCCCGAATGGGCTTTGAGACGATCGCCGAGAAAACCTGCGGCATGCGGGAATGCTCGGATGCGACGGGATGCCCGGTGGGTAGCGCGCCGGAACTCAGCAGGATGATCGGCAGTTCATCCGGTCCGTACAGGCGGCGGATGTCCTTGGCGAGCGTTAGCCCGTCCATGCCGGGCATTTCCATGTCGAGCACCGCCGCGGCAAAGCGCTCTCCGCTGTGGATCGCCTTCAGCGCCTCCTCGGGCGTGGGCGCCGCGTGCGTCTTGATGCCCCAGGACTGCAGCTGAAGCGTCAAGATCTTCCGATTGGTCTCGAGGTCATCCACGATCAAAATCTTCAGATCCTTGAAGTCATGGGCGCCTGCGGGCGCCTCCGGGTCCCCACCTTCCTGGCCCAGCGCGGTCGGCGGCACGGCGACCACGACCGAGAAATGAAAGACCGAGCCCCGAGCGACCTCCTTCTCCACCCACATCGAGCCGCCCATCAGCTCGCTCAGCCTGCGGCTGATCACCAGGCCAAGCCCGGTGCCGCCGTAGTGCCGCGTGGTGGAGGCGTCCACCTGGCTGAACGACTGGAACAGGCGGTCCATCTTGTCCGGCGGAATTCCAATGCCCGTGTCCCGCACCGTGAAACGCAGTTCGCAACGGCGGTGATCGAGATGGCAGGCCTCCACGCGCACCGTCACGGAGCCTTGCTCGGTGAACTTGATGGCGTTGCTCAGCAGGTTGGAAAGAATCTGCCGCAGCCGTATGGCATCGCCCGTCACGGTGTGCGGCACGCCCGGCGCCAGCGTGTACGAGAGATCGAGGCCCTTGTGTGCCGCCTGTTTGCGGAAAAAGCCGAACGATTTGTCGATAAACGCGGGCAACGCGAATTCCTGATGGTCCAGTTCCAGTTTGCCGGATTCGATCTTGGAGAAGTCCAGAATGTCGTTGATCACCGCCAGCAGCGTCTCGCCTCCCGATTGGATGGGCTCGATCAACTCCCGCTGTTCGGCGGTGAGCTGAGTGTCCTGCAGCAGTTCGGTCATGCCGATGATCGCGTTCATCGGCGTGCGGATTTCGTGATTCATGTGCGCGAGAAAATCGCTCTTCACCCGCGCGGCCTGTTCCGCCACCTTGCGGGCGGTCTGCAACTCCTCCTCAATCCGGCGGCGCAGAATCAGTTCCTCCTCCATCAGCCGCTTGCTCTCCATCAGCGCGCGTTCGTACTGCCGGATGCGCAGCAGCGCGCGGATTTGCGCGATCAACTCCGAATTTTCGAACGGCTTGCAGATGTAACTGTCCGCCCCGCTTTCGAGTCCGCTGACGCGGTCCTTGGTCTCGACCATCACCGCGGAGACCATCAGCACCATCGAGGATGCCGTCTGGGGGTCGTCCTTCATGCGCCTGCAGACCTCGAAGCCGCTCATCTCCGGCATCCTGGCGTCGAGCAGGACGATGTCGGGGTGATGCTCGCGGATCAGGTTCAAGGCTTCGAGTCCGGAAGCGGCGGTGACGACTTCGCTTTCGGGAAAATTTCCCTGAACGATCCGGCTGAAGAGAGTCCGGTTTCCTTGAATATCGTCAACGATCAGGAATTTTGCCTTCATCGAGATACGAAAGTGCCAGAATCGAACCGGAAAGGCAAGCTTCCAGTCGGTAAAATCCCGCCGGCCTTACGACGTGCGCCGGCTGAGCACGTTGCGCTCGTAGGCGCGCGCTTCGTCCAGCCACTGGAAGTCCAGCGGCACGTTGTGGCGCAGGCAGTGGAAATCCCAGACCGCGCCGAAGGGCAGCGCCTTGGCGTCTTCCATCATCGCCAGCCGCGCGCTGAAATCGCCGCCGGCTTCCAGTTCCTTGAGCGCGGCGACGGGCGTCAGCAGGGCGGCCAGCAAAGCCTTCAGCACGGCGCGCGCGCCGATCGTCCAGGCCGCGATGCGGTTGATGCTGGCGTCGAAGTAGTCCAGCCCGATATGCACCCGGCCCAGCCAGTTGCCGCGCACCAGTTCGTCCGCGATCGCGCGCAGGTCGTCCGTGTAGGTGGCCACGTGATCGCTGTCCCAGCGCACACCGCGGCTGAGGTGCAGCAGCAGGCCGGGAATCCAGGGCAGGACGGCCGAAAGTTTGTCCGCCACGCTTTCCGTGGGATGGAAGTGGCCGGTGTCCAGGCAGAGCAGTTTCCGGCGCGCCACGGCATAGGCCAGGTAAAACTCATGCGAGCCGGCGACGTAGCTTTCCGAGCCGATGCCGAACAGCTTGCTCTCCACGGCGTCGAGCATCTGGCGGCCGCTGAACGGTTCCTTGAAGATGGTGTCGAGCGCGGCGGTCAGCCGTTCGCGCGGCGCACGGCGGTCTGCGGGCGTGTCCTTGGACCCGTCGGGAATCCAGACGTTGTTGACGCAGACCTTGCCCAGCCGGCGGCCGATGGCGGCGGCGATGCGGCGGCTGGCGACGCCGTGCTCGATCCAGAAGCGGCGGGTGGCCCGGTCGGGATGGGTCAGCGTCAGTCCGTCGGCCGCCAGCGGGTGGGCGAAGAAAGTCGGATTGAAGTCGAGCCCGCGGCCGTGGCTTTTCGCCCAGGCCATCCAGGTCTCGAAATGCGACGGCTGCAATTCGTTGCGCGGCACGCCGTGACGGCCGGTCTCGGCGTAAGAGGCGTGCAGATTGACCCGATGCCGGCCGGGAATCAAAGCGAAGGCCTGGTCCAGATCCCGCCGCAGTTCGTCCGGAGAACGCGCCTTGCCGGGATAGTTTCCGGTGGCGGCCAGCCCGCCGCCGAGTTCCACGTCGAGCGACTCGAAACCGCGCACGTCGTCACCCTGCCAGCAGGGCAGCGACAGGGCGATCCCCTCCAGCCTGGCCAGGGCGGCCTCGGGTTCGACCCCGAGATCCTCGAAACGTTGCCGGGCCGTGCGATAAGTTTGTTCCACGCGGATCGGTCGGATTTTTTTCATGGGGAATACCCAGGTGTTTAGGCTGAAGGCTGTTAGGTTAAGTCAGATCACGCCGCGGCGGTACTGTTCGACTTCCCAGTGATCGATAAAATCGCGCGCCGGTTCGCTCAGATACACGGCTCCGCCGAAGGCCTCAGTAAACTGCGCGATCCGGGCGCCGTCTTTGGCCATCTCGAGCGCCAGGGCGGCGTTCCTGGGCGTGGTCCCGGCGGCGAAAACGGCGTCCGGCGCGGCGATCACACGCGGCCAGTAGCCATGCCGTTCGATGAAGGCGCGCAGGGCGGCGGGCGTGGCCTCGCCCAGCAGCGGCAACGACTTCATGTAAACGATGTGATCCGGCGTGAACGGTCCGGTCGGCACGGAGAAAAAGCCCGCGCCGACGAGATGGATCGGCTGGTCCACGCCAACCACTTCGCGCAGCGTATGCAGCACCTGCGCCATGCGCTCGGGCCGTGGGGCGGGGGAGATGGAGAGCGCATCAGGAACACCGGCTTCAGCGTAGGCGCGATCCAGCGTGGCCATGGTGGACTTATAAAGGCGGCGCATTTCGCGCGCCGTTGCGGCGGCGGCGAAGACGCCGTGGTTCTGCAAAAACACCAGCGCGGGATCCGTCCCCGTCCGGCCGCGCCAGGCCCGGATCTCGGCGCGCACCCGCACGCACAGGGTGTAGCCGGGATCGGTATAGGGAATCCACAGCGCATCCGGGAAAAGTTTGCCGCAAACCGCCGCGCCGTCGCGGGCGCAGGTCATCCCGTTGACCCGCGCCGGGTGGGTGTGGACCACGAAGGCGGTCTGGAAGGAATCGTGCAACGGAGTCTCCACCGACGGCCGCCCGGTCGCGCCGCGGAAGACCGCCGCGGCCAGCATGTTCTTGACCAGCGCCTCGCGCTGCGCCGGGTCGGGCGGCACGCGGGCCGTGTAAAGCGCCTCCAGCAGGCGCCGGTCCATCGGCACAAAACGGTCGGGCGTCAAATCGGCCAGCGTGGTGCCGGAGGGCTTGATCCAGAGCGTCTGCGCATCCTTGGCCGAAGCGTTCCCGCCCCCGCCCTGCACATAGTCCGCCGTGCCGAATTCGTGCGACAGTTGCGTGATGCTGTTCAAAAGGTTCATGAATTATTGTTCCCGCAAAGATGCGGGCATACTACGGTGAACATCACGCAAAGACAAGACCGCCGGAATGGGCGACGAAAACCAAACTTGTTCTAACGTTCCTGTCTTGTACAATCGCCGCACGAGAACTAAACCGCTATTCGTTCGATGAAGGATGAAAAAACGGACCTCTCAAACAAGATGCAGGGCTTCTTCAAGACGACAAGTGGCTCACAGCTTATTCTAAGGAACGAGGACATGAAGAATACTCCCTATTCCAGATTCGAGAACAATGAGTTGATCCTGCGCGATGAACTGGCGATCGACCGCACGCTGTTGGCGAACGAGCGGACCCTGCTGGCTTATCTGCGCTCGGCCGTGGCGCTCGTGATCGCGGGCGTATCCATCGTTCACTTCTCCCAGGAAGGCTGGTTTTGGGCCGTCGGCATCGCGTGCCTGCCAGCCGGCGTGGCCGCCGGCATCGTGGGTGTGCTGCGTCACCGGCGCATGAACAAGGCAATCTCGATCGTGCGACGGTGTATTGAGGTAAACGTGTCCAAAAGGTGACGATGAACGAGGCGAAAATCGAAGCGGCTGCCGACCGGGTACGGCTGATTTCCGGCTGGTGAAGGTTTACTCCAACTGCGCCGAGGCCGAACTGTTTTGCAATGGCGTGAGCCAGGGAGTGCGCCGGCGCGACAGCCGGGACTTTCCCGCCGCCGGGCTGAGGTGGCAGGTGCAATTCCGCGAAGGCGCAAACCAGCTCAAGGTGGTTGCCAGGCAAGGCGCGCTGACGGTGGCGGACGAAATTTGTTTTTGCTATCAAACGCGCGCCTGGGGCGAGCCCGCCGCCTTGCTGCTGGAGCAGAATCGGGAGAACACCGAAACGGTGACCTTACAGGCGCTGCTGGTGGATGCCAACGGCGTGCCATGCCTGGATGCCCGGAATTGGGTCGCATTTTCCGTGGCGGGCGAGGGGCGGCTGTGCGATAACCTGGGCACGGTGGGCGGTTCGCGCAAGCTCCAGTTGCGGAACGGGCGCGCGCACATCAAGCTGCGGGTCTTCGGCCCTTGCTGTGCCGGGGTCGCCGCGCCCGGCATGCAGGCGGCGTTGCTGAACATTAATACCGGGACGGCGAGCGTCCTCGCGAGCCGCGTGGGCAGCGGATGAAAAGGCGGCCCGCGAATAGAGGAAGTCTCTTGGTGTGGATTGGGTTTGCGGGGCCGCTTGACATCCGGCGCGGGCGAATGGCAATATGTCCCGGTAATTGCTTGCGTCGCATACGCCGGGGAGGATGAACGAATTGGATTTGGACATTTTGCGCCACAGTACGGCGCACGTAATGGCGGCCGCCGTTTGTCGGCTGTACAAGGACGTGCAACTGGACATCGGACCGGCAACCGATGGCGGTTTCTACTACGATTTCGACCTGCCGCACCGTCTGGCGCCCGAGGATTTCCCGGCCATCGAGGCGGAAATGACCCGTCTGGCGGCGGAAGATCTGCCCTTCGAGCGTCTGGAGTTGAGCCGCTCCGAGGCGGAGGCGCTCTTGAAAGCCGCCGGGCAGCGTTTCAAGCTTGAACGCCTGGCCGGCATTCCCGCGGGCGAAAAGATCGCCTTCTACCGCTGCGGCGAATTCAGCGACCTCTGCCGCGGGCCGCATGTGGCGCGCAGCGGCGAGATCAAGGCCTTCAAACTGATGTCGGTGGCGGGCTCGTACTACCGCGGCGACGAACACAATCCCATGCTGCAGCGCATCTACGGCATCGTTGCCGAAGACCGCGCGACGCTGGACCGGCAGGTGGCCCAGGCCGAGGAGGCGCTCAAGCGCGACCATCGCAAGCTGGGACGCGAACTGGACTTGTTCAGTCTGCAGGAGGACGTGGGGCTGGGTCTGGTGCATTGGCACCCCAAGGGCGCGCGGGTGCGTTCGATCATCGAGGAATTCTGGCGCCGGGAGCATTTCCGCGGCGGCTACGAACTGCTCTACTCGCCGCATATCGGGCGCGCCGGACTGTGGGAGACCTCCGGGCATCTGGATTTTTACCGGGAGAACATGTACGCCCCGATGTCGATTGACGAGGAACAGTACTTCGTCAAGCCGATGAACTGTCCCTTCCACATCCAGATCTACAAGAGCCGCAAACGCTCCTACCGCGATCTGCCGCTGCGCTGGGCGGAACTGGGCTCCGTCTACCGCTACGAAAAAACCGGTGTGCTGCACGGGTTGCTGCGCGTGCGCGGCTTTACCCAGGACGATGCCCACATTTTCTGCACCCCCGAGCAGATCGAGGGCGAGGTGCGCGAGGTGGTGCGTTTTGCGCTGGCCATGTGGCGCGCCTTCGGTTTCACTCTGGTCACGGCCTATCTCGCGACCCGGCCCGCCAAGGCGGTGGGAGCGCCGGAACGCTGGGCGCAGGCCACGGCCTCGCTGGAAGAGGCGCTCAAGGCCGAAGGCATCGCCTACGAGGTGGATCAGGGCGGCGGAGCTTTCTACGGTCCCAAGATCGACCTCAAACTGAAGGATGCCATCGGCCGCGAGTGGCAGATGAGCACGGTGCAGTTCGATTTCAACCTGCCCGAACGGTTCGGCATGGTTTACACCGGCTCGGACGGCAAGGAACACCAGCCCTACATGGTGCACCGCGCCCTGCTGGGCAGCATCGAACGCTTCTTCGGCCTGCTGATCGAACATTACGCGGGGGCCTTCCCGCTCTGGCTTGCGCCGGAGCAGGTGCGGATCATGCCGCTGACCGAACGGCAGTTGCCCGAGTCTGAGGCGCTGGCGCAAAAACTGCGCGACCTGGATTTCCGCGTCACGGTGGACCGCCGCTCGGAAAAGGTCGGCGCGAAAATTCGCGATGCCCGCGTCGACAAGGTGCCGTACATGGCGGTGCTCGGACCGCGCGACGTGGCGGCCGGGGTGATCGCGGTGCGCAGCCGCGCCGCGGGCGACCTCGGGGCGCTCACAGCCGAAAATTTGGTCGAACGGCTTCGGGCGGAAGTCGCGACCCGTGCAACAGGCATAACCGGCATGGATCCGGCCGCGATCCAAAATTGAGGAGACCAGCTATTCGTACGACTACGTCATTCGTTCGCGTGAATCACCGCATTCGCGTCCCCCAGGTCCGTCTGATCGATGCCCAGGGCAACATGAGCGGCATCGTGGGAACCAACGAAGCGCTGGCCATGGCGCGCAAAACCGGCCTCGATCTGGTCGAAATCGCCGCCAACGCGGACCCGCCGGTCTGCCGGATCATGGACTACGGCAAGTTCAAGTACGAAACCAGCCGTCAGGAGCGCGAAGCGCGCAAGAAACAGCACGCGGCGGAACTCAAGGAGGTCAAGCTTCACGCCAATACGGGCGCTCACGACCTCGAAACCAAGATGAAGCAGATCCGCGCGTTTCTGCAGGACGGCGACAAGGTCAAGATATCGCTCTACTTCCGCGGCCGTGAAAACGCGCATCGCGAACTCGGTTTCGACCTGATCAATCAGGTCCTGACCGCCTGCCGCGATGTCTGCGTCGTGGACATGGCGCCCAAGATGATGGGCAACAGCCTGATCGCCATCATCGGGTCGAAATCCGCGAAACATGGCGGCAGTCAGGCCTCCGCTCCGGCGCAGGCTCGCGCGTCAGAGCCGGGCGCCGCGCCCATGAATCCGCTGGCGATTCCGAACAAGGCGGGGGCTCGCGTTGTGACGCCCGCGCCCAAACCGGCGCCGAATCAGGTCGTGACCGCGGTTCCGAACGTTGCGCCGGTCAAGCCCGTTCCGTCAGATGCGAATCCGGCGCCGGCCGTCGCGCCGGTTCCAGACTCCGCTCCGGCAGCGCCGGGCGGCGCGCCCGAGGCGTAAAACCAAGCGCTGGACAAGCCGGCCGGTTTACGCTAATTTGAATTCTTTGCGGGACGCATGCGGCTGTGGTCGCCTGAAAGGACACAGCCCCGATTGAAGGGAATTGTTATGCCGAAGAAGAAAACTAAAAAGGCCGCGGCGAAACGTATCAAGCTGACCTCCACGGGCAAACTGGTTTACATGAAGGGCGGACGCGGCCACTTGCTGAGCGGCAAGAGCCGCAAGCGCAAGCGCCATCTGCGGGCCGGGGGCGTTTTGGACGGCGTCGAGTCGAAACGCATGCGCAGCCTGTTGACCGTCTGACGTAACGTTTAGAGAGAGGACGAGATTTAAATGCCAAGAGCCACTAATGCGCCGGCCTCGCGGAAGCGCCGCGCCCGCCGGTTGACACTCGCCAAGGGATTCCGCGGCGCCCGGCATCGTTTGTTCCGCCAGGCGACCGAAGCCGTCGATCGCGCCATGGTGATGGCGACGCAGCATCGCAAACTTAAGAAGCGCTCCTACCGGCAACTCTGGACGGTGCGCGTGTCGGCCGCCTGCCGCGCCGAGGGCTTGACCTACAGCCGCATGATCGATGGATTGACCAAGGCGGGCATCAAGCTGAACCGCAAGATGCTTTCCGAAATCGCCATCGCCGATCCCGAGGGCTTCAAGACGATTGTCGGCAAGGCCAAGGCCGCCTTGGTTTAATCGGTTACGCTTCCGTGTGGCTCGACGGCGCACTGCGCATGGAAGGGCGCGCGGAGAAGATCGGCGCGCTGCTCGGAGTGCCGCCGGGGCGTACGGTGCGCATTCTGATGCCGCTCGGCGTGCCGGTCGAACCGGGTGTGCAGCGCGACCGCCAGCCCTTCGAGCAGCGCGCCTATTTCAACCGCTGGGGCGCCGACGCAGACTGATTCCCGCACCCGCCCTTTCCCCAGGCCGAATTAGCTTGAAGTGGCGCAGGCGGACGTCAAACGAAACCGGAAATTGCTCGCAAACGGTGGCATCGGCGTGGCGGGCAAAGGCTGATAAGGCGGGCAAGAACTTATGCATGATCATCATTCACATGCCGGCGAATCCAGGGGGCTGGAAGTCCGGCTGATCGGCGCAATCGCGCTTAACGTCCTGATCGTGATCGCCGAATTTGCCGGAGGGCTGATTTCGGGCAGTCTGGCATTGCTTTCGGACGCCGTTCACAACCTCAGCGATGTCATCGCCCTGATCATCGCCTATGCGGCGCGGCGGCTGGGAAGACGCCCGCCCTCGCACCGGCACACCTATGGCCTGGGTCGCGTCGAGGTCATGGCCGCCCTTTTCAACAGCGCCACCATCCTGGTCGTGGGCACGCTGATCATCCGGTCGGCGATATACAGGTTGATGCATCCGTCGCCGATTCTGAGCGGAGTCATGCTGGCGGTGGCGATGGTCGGGCTGTTCGCCAATCTTTTTTCGGTGCTGCTGTTGAAAGGACATAGCCACGGCGATTTGAATATGCGGGCGGCCTTCCTGCATCTGATGCAGGACACCCTCTCGTCGGTGGCCGTGGTGATCGCGGCGCTCCTGTCGGCTTGGAAATACGGGCCTTATCTCGATCCGATCGTTTCGATCCTCGTGATTGTGCTGGTGCTTGTCAGCGGCTGGCGGCTGGTGCGCGTTGCGATGCACGTCCTGCTGGAAGGAACGCCGGAGGGACTCGACCTTGAAGAACTTCGCCGGGATGTGCAGCAGACCGCGCCCGGCTGCGATCTGCATCATGTGCATGTCTGGGAACTGCGGCCGGAGCACCGCATCTTGACGGCGCATCTGCGCGTGGAAGACGGGCCGTTGTCGAAACTGGAACCCGTCATGCGCAAAGTTCGCGGCCGCTTGCATTCGCGCTGGAAGATTTCACACAGCACCCTGGAACCCGAGATCCTCGGATGCGGAGACACCGAACTGTTGGGAAGTCACTCGCCGCCGCCAAGCCAAGCATAGTAGCGTTACGACCGGGCCGTGGCGCGGCGTAAACCGCTGAACGCCAGGCGAATCGCGGCGGTCGGGCATTCCGCTTCGCAGATGCCGCAGTTGGTGCAGCGCGCCGCGATCCAAACGGGACGTAGTTCCGACGATCCCATGACCAGGGCGCGCTCGGGACAGGCGTCCGCGCAGACGGCGCAGCCCACGCATTGGCCGGCATCGAGACGAAAGGCGACGGCCGGGATTGCCGCGTTATGCGCCATGCTGGTTTCCGTTGGCGGCCGCCGTTTCGGCGGGTTGATTTTTCGCCCAGCGCACGGCGCGCAGCGCGCCCGCCACGACGGCCCAGACGAAGACCAGCAGGAAGCCGGGGCAGGCCCAGACAAAGGTCGCCATCGCCAGGTCGGGGTTCTGATTGGAACGCATGTGTTCCAATCCGTTCCAGAAGGCCGCCGCCGCCGGATGGAGTTCCAGATACTCGTCGCCGGCGCCTTCCATCACGAAGGTGAAGCCAAACCAGTTCGAAAGGCAGCCGATTACCAGCAGCGCCAGCGCCACGCACCAGGCTTTCGAACCGACGGCGCAGCCGTTATGAAACAGCCGCACCACCAGCGCGATGGCCAGCATCAGGAAGCCGAAAGGAACGAAGGGCAGGCCGATCTTGATGTCGGCCATGATGTCCATGTTCGTCACCAGAATGCCCGCCAGCGCGACGCCGATCAACAGGGTATCGACGACCAGATCCGTCAGGCTGGCCCACATCTCGCTGGCCACCCGCAGGGTCAGCCTGCGCTTCAGCATTTCCAGGTAGACACGGCCGGCGACCAGCCCCAGAGCCGCGAAACCGCCTAAAATGGCCAGGTCGCACATATTCTGCAACCCCCAGACTTCCAGGGCCTTTTGTATTCCATGGGTAAATTGCGCTTCGTTCATGGGAACCTTTCTAATTTGCGATTATTCAATAACCAGTGACTACTTTCGCGCCTCTTCCTGCGGTCCAAAAGTCCATTGGTAGCCCAAATAGGCCGCGAACCTATTATCGCCTGCGAAGTCGCGGCCGACAGAGAAGAGAATATGGTGGTCATCGCTCAGGTTTAAGATGCCGCCGAGGTTGTAACCGGTCCGGTCCCGTCCACCATCCTCATCCTTGCCAAAGTGAAAGATTTCCGCGCCCAGGGTCAGGGCTTCGGAAATCTTCCGCTGCACCAGCCAGCCAAACTGCCAAAAATTCCGGTTGCCATCGCCCGGATTGAACCAGTAACCGCCGCCGCCGTAGGTAGTCCATGGGCCATAACTTTTTTGAACCCAGAGCGGGATGAACACCGGCACATGACCGGACCCGAGATCGCGGTCGCTATCGCCCGTGGGCAGATGCACGATTGGGAAAATGCCGATTTGCGGAGTCGCCTGATCCTCATGGATCAAACGGTATTTTATGCCTAGTTCAGTGTCACCCCGACCGTACTCGGTTGGCCCGCCGTTCGGGTGGACCAGCGCAAACGGAACAAGCAGGTGCAATTGCACGTCCGATATCACGCCGTAATTCAATTCGAACTGCGGCAGGATCGCTTCCTGCTCCTCCTTGTTGTTCGCATACTGGAAGGCGGTATAGAATTCCCCATGCTGGAACTCGACCGTTTCGGGATCGTCCGTGACGAACGGTGGCCCGGCCCATGTGTCGGATGGAGCCAGTACGGCCAGGCTCAAAAACAGCGCCAAGGCCTTGCCAGGAGTGACCCTGAAGTTGGCGGAATTCGTGTGAGCCGCGCTTTTGCATCCCCAATACGTATCCATAAACGGCATTCCTTCCAAGTTGTTAATAGTCTTTCAGCCGCCACACGGCCTCTTGGTAAGTATACGCCGCCCGCCTCGAAAAGGGGACAGGCCGAGAAGCTGAGCCGGATTCACTCCGCTGCTTGATCCTGCTCGCGGAGGCGTGTGGCCTGCCACTTGCCGGCGCCTTCTTCCGTGCACGAATAGGCGCCTTCGATGAGGTCGCCATGCGCCGTCCCGCTGCCCATCGTCGTGTTGTCGGCCTGCAGCCACAATTTGACGCGATTGCCCTTGACCTCGCCGGCAACGGCGCCGGCGCCCTCAACCTCTCCTTCCAGCGCCTCGCCATTCTGCGCCAGGGTCATGACACGCCCATTTTGTCCTGCCGCAGTGGACACGCTCCACCTGCCCGCCAAATTCACCGGAGGGACATCCGCCGCGAAACCAAAAATTTGCGGTTTGATGACGATGGCCAGCAAGCAGGCGACAAGCAGCACGGCCGCGGCGAGTAAAGGCAGGACCGTCCTGCGGTTCCGTATTTTCGTGGATCCGCTCGCCGCTGGTACAGCTTTGGCCGTGTTATTCATAGCGTCCGCATCATTATGCCAATGATTTGTTAAAGCAGGGCCATTTACCCCGGCCCCTTTGGTATACGCCTCATCCCGATGAGGCACAATCCGTGGTTCGCCTCAGTGGCCGGGAGTACGAAGGCCTTTATGCCTTCAGCTTCGCCTTCTTTCCGTAAATCAGCATGTAGACGGTTGGAATGATCAGCAAGGTGAAAGCCGTCGAGACGAACAAGCCGAAGATGATGGACCAGGCCAGGCCGCTGAAAATCGGGTCGAGCGTGATGGGCCAGGTCCCGAGCAGCGCCGCACCGGCGGTCAGGAAGATCGGGCGGAAGCGGACCGCGCCGGCCTCGAACACCGCGTCCCGCGGGGTGGCGCCGCGCGCCACGGCGTTGCGGATGAAATCCACCAGGATGATCCCGTTGCGGACCACGATGCCGGCCAGCGCGATCATGCCGATCATGGCCGTGGCGGTGAAAAAGACCGGGTTGCCGAAGCCGCCCACGGGCCGGTTGACGATCAGGTTGAGCAGCCAGAAGCCCGGCATGATGCCGATCAGGGTCAGCGGGATGGACATCATGATGACCACCGGCAGGATGTACGACACGGTCTCGTAGACCAGCAGGACGTAGATCGCCACCAGGGCCGCCGCGAAGGCGATGCCCAGATCCCGGAAGACATCCAGCGTAATCTTCCATTCGCCCTCGCCGCGCCAGTCGATGCGCAGGCCGGCGGGCAGGGGGTGCTTGTCGAAGTGGGACTGGAGATTGAGCACGGCATAGGCCGGCCCGCGTCCGGCCATTTCCGCGGTGACGTAGACCACACGCTCCAGATTCTTATGGAAGATCGTCTTGTCGTAGATCGTTTCCTCAAAGCGGCCCAGTTCCCCGAGTTGCACCGCGTGCCCGCCGCGCCCCTTGATGACGATGTTTTTCAACAGCGCGGGATCCGAACGATGCGCGCGCGGCAGCCGCAGGACGATCGGCACCTCATGCTGCTGCCCCGGAACATGCAGCGTGCCGCCGGGCAGACCGTTGAGCGTCAGCAGCAGCGTTTGTGTCACATCTTCGGTGGAAATGCCGTCAAAGCCGGCCTTTTCGCGATCGACGCGGAAAAACAATTTCCGCTGGTCGGCCTCGACCGTGTCGTCAATATCAACCACGCCCGCTTCCTGTTCCATGCGGGCCTTGACCAACTCCGCCGCGCCGGTCAATTCCCGGTAGTCGTGGCGCGGCTGTCCATAGATCTCCGCGACCACCGTGGAGAGCACGGGCGGGCCCGGCGGGACCTCGACGAGTTTGATGCGCGCGTTGCGGCGCCGGCCGATCGCCGCCAGATCGTTGCGTATGCGCAGGATGATGGAATGGCTGTCCATTTTGCGGCGGTTGCGAGGCAGCAGGTTGACCCGGATATCCGCCACATGCGGGCCCTGGCGCAGGTAGTAATGCCGGACCAGGCCGTTGAAGTCCATCGGCGAACTGGCGCCCACGGTGGAGGTGAAATCGGTCACCTCGGGGAGCGTGCGCAGGTAGTCTTCCAGCTCCCGCACGACGCCATCGGTGGTTTCCAGCGTGGTCGACTCCGGCATGTCCACGACCATCTGGAACTCGTTTTTGTTGTCGAACGGCAGCATCTTGAGCGGCACACCGCCGGTGGGAATCAGCAGCAGGGAAAGCGCGAACAAAACAGCCGTGCCGGCCAGCAACAGCGCGCCATTGCGGCGGGAATCGGCAAAGGGCCGCAGGATGGCGGTGTAAACGCGATAGGTGGCGGTTTGTTTGACGTCGTAGGTTTCGTGCGTGTTCTCTTCGCGCAGCAGTTTGCTGGACAACCAGGGTGTGATGGCGAAGGAAACCAGCATCGAAGCCAGCATGGCCAGCGGCACATTGAGCGCCATCGGGCGCATGTAAGGACCCATCATGCCGCTGATGAAGAACATCGGAACGAACGCGACCACCACCGCCAGGGTGGCCAGAATCACGGGCGGCAGCACCTCGTTCATGGCCATGGCGATGGCCTGTAACCGGGGGTAGCGGCGCATCGTCAGATGGCGGTAGATGTTCTCCACCGCCACGATGGGGTCGTCCACCAGCAGCCCCAGCGAGAGAATCAGCGCAAAAAGGGTGACGCGGTTGATCGTATAGCCGGCCAGGTAGTTGATCAGCAGGGTCAAGGCATAGGTGATGGGAACGGTCAGGGCCACGATCAAACTGACCCGCAGGGTCATGATCACGGCGATCAAGACGATTACCGTGACAATGGCCTCGATCAGGCTTTCGACCAGGCTGTTGACCTTGTCGTTGGCGGTTTCGCCGTAATTGCGCGTGATGCGGAACTGCATGTCGTCCGGGACGATCCTGCCGCGCATGGCTTCGAGCGCTCGCTCCACCTCGCGTGAAACCCAGACCGCGTTGCTGCCCTTCTTCTTGGCGACGGCGATGGTGACGGCGGGAAAAGAGGTGGAGGGTGGACGGTTGAGGGTGGAGGATGGTTGATGGACGGCGGCAGCGAACCCGATGCGGGTATAGGATTGGAGTTCGTCCGGCGCGTCCTCGATCCGGGCCACGTCGCGCAGATAGACCGGGCGGTTCGCATGCGTGCCCACCATCAGGTTGCTGATCTCGGACGCGTCCCGCAGGAAGGGGCCGGCTTCCACGCGCAGGGAGGCGTTGCCCTGCTCGAATCCGCCGCTTTCCGTCTGCGCGTTCGAGACCTTGAGCGCGCCCGCGATTTCCAGCGGTGAGAGTCCGTGGGCCGCGATCCGTTCCATGTCGAGATAAACATGCAGCACCCGGCGTTGTCCCCCGTGCAGCGTGATGTTGCCGGTGTTGGGAATGTGCTGGAGCCGGGCGACAACCTCCTCGCCCGCCCGATAAAGGGCGTGTTCGTCGTAACGGCCGCTGTAGAGCGCCACGTTGACGATCGGCACGTCGTCTATCTCGATCGGTTTGACAACCCAACCGGCAATCCCGGGCGTGGCCTGATCGATGTTCTGGAAGATCTTGTTGTACAGCTTGATCAGGCTTTTTTCGCGGTCTTCACCGACCTTGAAACGCACGGTCACGACGGCCATGCCGGGACGCGACATCGAATACACGTATTCGACGCCGTCAATCTGGTAAAGCATGCGTTCCAGACGCGACGAAACCAGGCGTTCGACTTCCTGGGCCGACCCGCCGGGATACATGACCATGACATCGGCCAGCGGCACGACGATTTGCGGTTCTTCCTCGCGCGGCGTCAGGAAGAGCGCGGCCGCACCGGCGGCCAGCGAGATGATGATCAGCAGAATCGCCAGGTTGCCCTTGAGAAAGGTCTCGATGATTCCGCTGACCAGGGAGTGTTTGCGCTCGATTTCCATGCCTCAATTCTCCTGAAGTGGATTGACGAGCACGACCTCCCCGGCATCGAGTCCGGAGAGCGCCTCCACCTTTGCGTCATGAACCTGGCCTGTGCGGACCGCGCGCCGCACGGCGCGGCCGTCCTTGACCACTTGAAGCAGTTCGATCTGGCCCACGGTGTAGACGGCGGAGCGCGGAACCGCGAAGGCGATGTGGGGCTCATCGGCCACCCGGAGGCGGCCGAAGCTCCCCGGCATGACCTCCGCGGTGGCGTCTTCGATCCGGACCTTGACCAGCTGGGTGCGGCTGAGGGGGTCTATTTCGCTGACAATCTGCCGGACCTTACCCTGGAAGTTGGTGGCCGGCCGGTCCAGCGTGACCTCCACGCTCTGGCCCACGGGAAGTTTGGCGAGCAGACGCACGGGCACGGGGACCTCGATCTGCATATTGGCGGGGTCGTAGATGGTCAGGAGCGTCTGGCCGGGATTGGCAAGGTCGCCGGGTTCGATGCGCCGGTCGGTGACGATGCCGTCCATGGGCGAGACGATCCGCGCATAAGTCAGCATGACCTTGCCGCGTTCCCACTGGGCGCGCGCGGCTGCGAACACGGACTGCGCCGCCGTGAGCGCCTGTTCGGTCGTCGCCTGGCTGTCGAAAAGCCGCTGGGCGCGGTTTAACTCGGTCTCGGCCTGTTTATACTGGGCTTCGGCCGCCGCGACCTGTTCGCTGATTTCACGGTCGTCAAGGGTTATAAGTTCCTGTCCCTTTTTCACCGGACTGCCGGCGGTAACGAATATCTGCTTCACAGAGGCGGGAATGCGGGCGCTGAGGTTGACTTTGACCTCCGAGGCCACCGTGCCGACCACATCCACGCGCGCGGCGATGAGTTCCGGTGTGACGGTGAAAAGGGCGGCCCCTGGCGGCACGGGGAGTCCGCCCTGATATTCCAGCCGTCCGGCCGGGATGCGCGTGCGGAAGACGCCGACGCTCCAAAGAATGACCGCCGCCAGCACGACTCCGCCCAACACCGGTTTGGCGATGCGTCCCCAGACACGCCTGGGCGCGGGCTTCGTTTCGTTCCCGGTCTGCTCGTTATTTGTCGTTTCTTCAGTCATATTCCTGCTCCTCGTCATTCTCGTCCGGCGTACCTGTCGACCAATTGCCCTCGCGCGCGCTCCAGGTTTGAGAGGGCGGTCAGACAGTCGTACTGCGCGGCGACCTTGCGCGTTCGTGCTCCGGTCAGACCCGTTTGCGCGGTCAGCAGTTCCGGCAGGTCCGCCGCGCCATGCTGGAAGCGTTGTTGCGTGATGCGCAGGGACTCCTCGGCGTTCGCGATGCTTTTGCGGACCAGATCCAACCGGTCCCAGGCCTCGCCGGCCTGGATGGAAGCCGAGGTCAGGTCCAGGCGGAGATTGTCGGCGGCTTTATCGGCCTCGGCCGCCGCGGCCCGTTGCTGGGCGCCGGCGCCCGCGACCGCCGCGCTCTTGCGAAAGCCGTCGAAAAATTCCACTTCGGCCGCCACGCCGACGAAGTAACTGCGCTCGAAGTCGCTGGAGACCGCGCTGTTCCAATCCACCGAGCCGAAGGCGTTGATCGTGGGCAGGTACTGCCGCCGGGCCTTCCGTAGCGCGGCCTGCTGGATCTGGGCCACCCGGCGGGCCGCCAGTAATTCCGGCCGGTTCTGGATTACGCTCAGGTCTTCTTTTTCAGGCGGTCGATTGTCCGGCAACTCCGCCTGGGCGGGCAATTTGGCGGAATCGAGCATGTTGGCGCCGATGGCCGTGTTGAGCGCCGCCAGAGACAACTTGACGCCGTTGCGCGCACGAATCAGATCCTCCCGCGCCTGGGCGAGCTGCACATCGAGATTCAGCACATCGGTCTTGATGGCGCCGCCCGCCTTCACACGCTCTTTGGCGACCCGTAGACTTTCCTCAAGCGATTTGACCGTTTCCTCCTGGACCGCCACGAAAGCGCTGGCTTGAAGCACCGTGTAAAAACCGCGCGTAACCTGATGAATCATGGCGTTTTGCAGCGCCCGCAAAACCAGTCGCGAAACCTCGGAGCCGCGCCGGGCCATCTCGTTGTCCAGTCCGCGCCGCCCGAAATCGTACAGCCGGTACTTCACCCCCAGGCTCAGGGCGAGATTGTCGGTGTCGGAGGGATTGTTGAAGTCGGATTGCAGCGAGACGCCGCGTTGGTTCAGCATCATCATGAATGCCTGGGGAGGATTGTCCGTGCGGGCATAGGTGGTTGAACCGGCGAGCATGGGATAGTAGGCGGACTGGGCCTCCTTGATGGCGGCGGTCGCGGCCTGGACACGCTCCGTCGCGGCACGCACGTCGGGATTGTTGCGAAGCGTGGCGCCGATGCATTCATCGAGCGTGACGGCGGACGCGCCGGTCAGGCCGGATAACGACGCCACCATCAACAGCGCCGGCACAATCCGTCGCCGGCCAGTCGTGGTTTTAATGGTGTTCATGGCTTGCCGTTGCATCCGCATCCGCCACCCGCGGACGGCACACCGCAACGCCGCAGGATGATTTCCAGCGGGCAGAATTGTGTGAAAGCCGACTGGAACAGATTCAGCCCCACGAAGGCCGTGAAAAAGAACCAGCCATGATGCACCCAGTAACCCAGCGCCAGGCTTGCCATCACAAAGATGCCGGCGGCCATTCGAACATAACGCTCCGTTGTCATAGCTTCTTTCCTTTTCTTTCTTTCAGATACCATTAAGATTAGAGCCGCCAGTGGCAAAAAGGTTACAAGGAACGGCCGGGCGTGGAATCAAGGGCGGAATTTCAAGGCTTTTCGCGACTTTTTCGCCGGGCCTGCTTTCTTCCAGCAGTTGCGCAGCGCGGTGTACCGGCGGTCGTGAAAGGCGGCGGGCATTTTGCAAGGTATGGCTTTTGTCCGGGCCGTTTCCTGAACTTCACGATGCCTGAAGCAGCCAACCAGATGGTCGTTGACCATGCCGACGGCTTGCATGAAGGAATAGCAGATTTTCGAGCCGACGAAGTTGAAGCCGCGTTGCTTCAGATCTTTGCTCAGCTTGCCGGACAAATCGGTCGCGGCGGGCAGTTCGGCCAATGCGCGCCAGGCGTTTTGGATGGGCTTGAATTCGACATAACGCCAGACAAAGGCATCCAAAGAGCCGAATTGCTTCACGATCTTCAACACTCCACGCGCGTTTTCGATCGCGGAGCCGATCTTCAGGCGGTTGCGCACAATGCCGGGGTCGGACAGCAGGCGCTGGACATCCCGCGACGAATAGGCGGCGACTTTTTGCGGATCGAAGCCGTGAAAGGCCTTGCGGTAGTTCTCGCGCTTCCTGAGGATGGTCAGCCAGCTCAGTCCCGCCTGCGCGCCTTCCAGGATCAAAAACTCGAACAGGTGGCGGTCATCATGGACCGGCCGGCCCCATTCGCGGTCGTGATACTCGATATACAGCGGGTCGGCGCCGCACCATTCGCATCTATTTGGCATTTTAATAAGCCGATTCTTGATAAGGACGCACAGAATCCAGAATTCAGAAGTCAGAAGTCAGAATTCGAGAAATGGGCGGTTTGGCATATCCTGAATTCTGACTTCTGACTTCTGGCTTCTGACTTCCGGCTACTTGAGTTTTTGTCGCTTTATGAAAGTCCCGTTGTTGAATTCCTCGAACGCGGTGTCCAGTTCGGCCTGGGTATTCATGACGATGGGACCGTACCACGCGACGGGTTCCTTCAACGGTTTGCCGGAGACCAGCAGGAAACGCATGCCTTTCGCGCCCGCGGTGGCCTTGATCTTGCCTCCGTCGTTCATCAGGGCGAGTTGGCCGTCGGTCAATTCATCCTGCTTGTCGCGCGTCAGCCAGCCTTTGCCGCCGATGACGTAGGCGAAGACGGTGTGCCCGGCGGGCGTGTCGTGTTCGAAGGCTGTGTTTGCCTGCAGCGTGACGTCAAAATACTCCGGGTCGGCGATTACATCGCGCACCGGTCCCTTGACGCCGTTAAGCGCGCCGGCAATGACCTTGACCTTCACGCCGGGCTGCGGACTGGTTTCGACGACGGTGTCGCTCGTCACGCCCCGGTAGCGCGGTTCCATCATCTTGTTCCTGGCCGGCAGGTTGACCCAGAGCTGGAAGCCGCGCGCCGTGCCTTTGTAGGCCTGGGGCATTTCCTGGTGAATAATTCCGCTGCCGGCGGTCATCCACTGGATGTCGCCGGAACGGATCACCCCCTTGTTGCCCATGCTGTCGCCATGCTCGACCTCGCCGGCCAGCATGTAAGTCACGGTTTCGATGCCCCGATGCGGATGCCAGGGAAAGCCGGCGATGTAGTCGGCGGGATCGTCGGATCCGAAATCGTCGAGCAGCAGAAACGGGTCCAGCAGCTCGACTTCGTTGTTGCTGAATACGCGTTTGAGGCGTACGCCGGCGCCTTCCATGGTTGGGCGGCGCTCAAGAATGGTTTTGATGGAACGATATGCGCTCATAAATAGAGTCTCCCAAACGCCGGGCAATCTAGTCAAGCGAAAGGTTACTCTATGGCTCGGCGCGGTCTTCCACGGTGATGCGCTGCTCCGCGGTGTGGGCGCGGATTTCAGGAACATACATGGCCTGGCCCAGTGCGGGCAGGCCATGGAAGCGGCCGGGAGTTTCGGCGCGCATTTCGCAGCGCAATTCCCAGATGCCCTGCGGGAGTTTGTCGATGAAGATCGCCAGCTTGCGGTCGCGCAGTTCCTGATACACGCGGCGGGTGCGGCCGGTGTAATCGCCGGC
This sequence comes from bacterium, assembly GCA_025360745.1. GTDB lineage: Bacteria > Verrucomicrobiota > Kiritimatiellia > CAIKKV01 > CAIYGI01 > CAIYGI01. The sequence continues at coordinate 18,200 of JANYBP010000033.1, read as the reverse complement.
CTCGCGCCGGTCGGGCGTCCGCGCGGCGCCGTCGCCGGTCAGTTCGCGCGCGTCCAGCGCCTCGCCGCTGCGCAGCGCCACGGCTTCCAGTCCGGCGGGCTTGAGGTCCTCCAGGATCAGGTACTCGGCGTTGTTCTTGACCTCCAACGTCAGCACGGTTTCGATCCGCTCGCCGCTCGTTACAACGCCCTGGTCGGTCAGCGGTTGGCGTTCGTAGACCCAGCCCTTGAGCAGACTGGGATGGCCGACGAAGCGGTAATAGTGGCGCTGCAGGAAAAGTTCGCTGGCCGCCGGCGGAATCGGCTCCTCCAGGCTGAAGAATTTAGCGCAGGCCGAAACGTAGAGCGCGCCCTTGGCCGCGTCCATGCGCATGATGCGCACCTCGTTCGCGCCGTCGCGCAGCAGCCCGGGGGCGATCTCGAAACGGCCCGGCGCGCTGAGCACGGTCTCGGGCGTGATCTGTTCTTCGGCCACGCGCTGGCCGTTGACGCGCAGTTCGTAGAACTCGCTGGCGCCCAGTTCGCCGCTAACGCGCAGGTAATCGTTCAGCGCCAGCACAACCAGCGCCGTGTCGCGGGTGTTGCTCCACTGCGCGCCGCGGCGGTTTTTGACGAGCCACTGCACGGTCGGCGCCACGAGCGGATGCTTTGGATCCACCGCCAGCAGGGCGCGCAGGGCGTTGGCGGTGGCTTCGACACCGCCGTCCGACCAGCGCCAGGCTATGCCGTCCTCGCCCCAGTGGGCGGTGGCGGTGACGGCGTAGCTTTGCCCGGTGCTGCTCTGCGGCACGCCGGTCTGCACGATGGACTGGTCGGGCCGGTCGTCCACCTGAATGCCGTTGCGCAGATTATCCACATACACGCGGGCCTGATCGGCGCGGCCGAAGCGTTTGGCGGCCAGCGCCGCCAGGGCGCGGGTGCAGCCGTTCAGCCGGTCGCGCTGGGTCCAGACATTATCCAGGGCCTTGTTCTGGAAGGTGCTGGGTTCTCTGGCGCCGGCCGCGAATTGCCATTCGGCCAGGGCTTGCAGCATCCAGGCCTGCATGTCCGGGTTGGATTCCTCCGCCACCAGTTCCTTGTCCAGCCAGGCCGCGCCGCGTTCGGCGACACCGGCTTTGACTTCAACACCCGCCTGACGGGCGAGCGCCAGGCCGTACACCACGTAGGCGGTCATGAAGCGGTCGCTGTCGCCTTCCTTCCACCAGGCCCACGCGCCGTCGTTGTGCTGGAAGTCGTAGAGACGGGTCAGCCCGCCGTTGACGATGTCCGACAGCCGCTGCATGTTTTGCGCGCCTTGCGGATGGGTCTTGTCCACGGTTGCCGCCTCGATGCCGCCAAAGATGCGATCAGCCACGGCCTCGGGCTTGAGCCCCAGATCGGTGAGCGTTTTCCTGACGATCACCGCCGGCAGAAAGCGGCTCATGGTCTGCTCGACGCAGCCATAGGGATAGTCCAACAGATAGGGCAGCGCGTCGAGCATCGTCACGGCCAGACTCGGCGTGACCTGCACCGTAAGCGTGGCGGAACCCGGACGGCGGGCCTTGGGCAGATCGAAGCGCAGGCGTACGTCATCGCCCCGCGCGCGGCCCGAGCGGGTGATGGTGGTTTCAACGCCATGCTCCAGCACCGGACAGGACGCGCTCATGCCGTCGCTGTAAGAGCCGGCGCGGGCGCGCAGCTCCAGGCGTGCCTCGCCGGTGATTTCGGCGGCGGCGCGCCAGTCCACGCGCGCTTCGCCGTCTGGTGGAACCTCGACGGCGTCCGGCGCCTCGCGCTGCAGTTCGCCGCCGCGCAGCCAGCCGCGCAGGGTGATGCCTTCGGCCTTGAGTTCGGGAAGCACCTTCATGGGCAAAGCGGTATGGTTGTTGAAGACGGCGGAGACGGTCACCTCGTCGCCCGCCACCAAAAAGCGCGGCGTCTGAAGACGCGCGACCAGCGGCAGCTTGGTCTGCAGGGTGAGGTTGGTATTGCCGAACTGCTGACCGCTGGTGACAGCCCGGGCGCTGGCGCGCCAGGCCGTCAGCGAGTCGGGGAAGGCGATCGGGACCACGGCCTCGCCATTGGCATCGGTCAGCACAGCCGGCTGCCACAAGGCTGTGGCGCGGAAATCCGAGCGCACAACCACGGCCGGGCTTTCCCCGCCTTTCGCGAGATCCTTTTTGTCGGACTGGCGGAACCAAGCCTGCTCCGATTGCCCCTCACGGGAGTCTTTCTTCGCGCGCATTTCGTCCATGACCATGCCGCCGGCGGCGCCATGCAAGGCCGGGGCGCTCTTGTAACCGGAGTCCCGCCTGCGATTGCCGTACAATCCCCGCATAACCAAGGGGCCATCGATGGGCCCGTCGGAGTCGATTTCGCTCCGCTCTCCCTCGTTGCCCGGTCCTCCCCAATTTACCTGCCGTTCGGTGCGCGCACGCTGCTCGCGGACATCGATCAGCCGCCCTTCCTCGCGCACCAGTTTGAGATAGGGCCGTTGCTGGAAGCTGCTGCCGGTTTGCACGCTGTGCGGGCGTTTGTCGCCGTAGAAGAATTGCCGGATGTCGCCGGCATATTCCGATTGAATATAGGTCACCGACTCGTCGAAAAGCGACAGCGCCACCTCCGCGGTCACGGGACGGTCGTTCGAATCGCGCGCCGTGACGCGCAATGTGCCGCTTTCGCGGGGCAGGTAGAGCGGCTTGTCGGCGGCGAGCGTCAGCTTGAGAAAGTTGCGCACGGGTGGCACGACGATGGGCAGTTCGTCCTTCAGCAGCGCGCGGTCGGCGACCATCGCGGCGCCGAGCACGACGTTCGGCACATGCCGCGCGCGGATCGGCAGCGCCAGCAGTTTTACGTCGCCGTCCATTTTGACGACCTGCACGTCGAGCAGTTCGTCGGTCTCGACGGTGAAAAGCACATGGCCGCCGCCGTTGGGGGCCGAGAGCATGATCGGGGCCGACTGGCCTTCGCGGAAGGTATCGCTGTCGGCGACGATCTGCAGGCCGCCGTGGCGGTAGCCCAGGTCGGCGCTGGACTCGGTGGCGACCCAGACGGTGCTCTCGGCGCTGACCGAGGGTTCGCCCTTTTGTTTGCCGCGCCAGCTGACGCGGTAGTAGCCCTCGCGGTCGGGCGTGAAGGTGAATTCCGCCCGGCCCTGGCTGTCGAGGTCGAGCGGACGTTCGAGCACGGGTTCCGATTCGTAGCCGCAGCGCAGTTGCGCCCAGCCCGCCTTGCCGGGCGCCGGGGTGGGCGGGAAGGTTGCGCAGGCGCGCCGCGCATCGCGCAGGGCTGTACCGGTGACTTCGCGTCCCTCGGGCGAGCGCCAGACTTCGACCCAGCGGCTGCGCTGGACCTTGACCACGCCCGCGACCTGCACCGGTTGTTCGTTGGCGTCGCCGGCGCTGACGGTCATGCGCACGCGGTCCTGCGGACGGTAGAGCTGGTGGTCGGGCTCGAGGTTGGCGTAGTAACGCTGGCGCGTGACGCGGACGATGCCCGCGCCGGCGATCTCGCGTCGCGAGGCGTCGGTGACGCGCGCCTCGAAGCTGTACTCCAGATCCTGCCCGCCGTCGCGCGGCGTGTCGAAGGCGATCTGCGCGCGTCCCTGGGCATCGGTGCGCAGCGTTTCGCGTTTCACGATGGCGCCCTCGTTGAAGCCGCGGTTGAAATTCGGCTGCATGTCGGCGTAGTACCAGTCGAAGTCATGGGGACGCCGCCAATAGCGGAAGAAGGGGCGCTGGCGAACCAGCACCTCGCAAGTGGCGTTGGCCACCGGACCGCCGGCGTAGAGTTCGCACTGGATCTCGGCCGATACGGTGTCGCCCAGGCGGAAGGTCTGCCGCCGGCCGTTTTCCTCCGGCGTGCGGACGGTGACGCGGAACTCGGGTAGTTTGTACTCCTCCATGCGGAAAAGCGCGGCCTGGCCGATGTGCGCGGCCTGACCGGGGCCGGTCCAGAACTCGACCGTATATTCGCCGAGCGGCTGATTGGAGGCCATCGTGAAACTGCCGGCGTAACTGCCGAAGGCGGAGGTGGTGAAGTCCGCCTCCCGCATGGTCTGCCCGCGCGGGTCGCGGATGCGGTAGTGCAGTGGCTGATTGGCGGGTGTGAGGAAGCCGCCCTCCGGGGTGGTTTGCCTGGCAATCAGTTTCCACTTCACCTCGTCGCCCGGCCGGTAGGCGGGGCGGTCGGTGAATGCGTAGAGTTTCCAGGCGTCCGGGGTGGGGGAATACCAGTAACTCCCGGCGAAAGTAAAGGCCTGACGGCCGCCGGATTGGGCGAGAATCAGGAATGTGTTGTCGCGGTTGTCACGGTTGCGGCTGAGGTCGAACTTCGCCAGGCCGTCCTCGTCGGTCACACCATCGCGCGACTCGAAGCGCGACTGCCGCTCCTGCGTGTAGCGCATCCACAAGCGCAGGGCCATCTTGGGAACGGGAACGCCGGAAAGCGCATCGCAGGCATAGACCACGAGCTGCCGCCCGCTGCATTTTGTCACGAGCGCGATATCGCCGACGACGATCACGTCGCGCGCGCGATTTGTGCCGGAGCTGGCTTCGAGCAGGTAGGCGCCGGGCGCGAGCGGCGCGTCCAGGCGCACGGTTTCGTTGAACGGGACATGCTCGCCCTTGCCGTTGGTGGCGCGGCTCCAGTTGGTGACGATCTCGCCGCCGCTTGGAATATGGCGCGTCCATTCCTGCAGCGAATTGTCACCGGTCGCGAAGCGTACGGCTTCGGGCAGCGCGACATGCTGGAGGCTGAAGCGCACCTCGGGCAGGTTGCGGCTGCTGAGCTGGAACTGGACCTCCGAGCCGGGCAGGAAAACCGAACCGACGGCGACGCCGAGGCCGGGGTTGACGAGCTTGTCGAGATGCTCGCGGGCCTCCTCGACGTAGCGCGATTCGCCCTTGGCGAAATCCTTGAGCAGGCGCCGGTAGAGCGTGGCGGCGCCTTTGTAGTCCGGTTTCTGCTGCCAGTTGCCGTCGTCGTCGAGCGTGATGCGTCCGTTGTTCTCCAGCCACTCGGCTTCATGAAAGAGCGCATCGTCGTACCAGGGACAGCTTTTACCCGGCGCCTGGGCGGCTTCCAATTCATCCGGCGCCCGCGCGCGCTGGGAGCTGTCGCTGCCGCGCATAAACTGCATGGCCAGCAAATAGTGCGCGTGGGCGCGGTCGGGTTCGTCCTGGGCCACTTTTACCGCGTTTGCCAGGATGGGGGTCGGGAGGGCGTTGCCGTACCAGCCGTAACGATAGAAAGGGTCGTCCTGTCCGTTATCGGCGGCTTTCCATACGATTTCCAGGTAGCGCGCGCGGTTGGCGGCGCTGTTCGTTTGACCCGCCCGCCAGTCGAGCGCCTGCGCATAGCGCGGCCAGGCCGCATTCCAGTCGCGTCCATCGCGGCGGGTCCAGAAAAAATCGCCCAGCGATTCCTGCGCCTCGGCCCAGACGCGGTCGCGGTCCTCGACCCGGCTCACGTCGCGCACCAGGGCGTCGAGTTCGCGTTGCGCCTGTTCGAAGGCCGTGGCGTTGGCTGTCTTGCTGCCGGCCTGTGCGCGCCAGCGGGTGTCGGCGATGCGCAAGGCCGTCCAACGCCGTTCGGGCGCGGACGGAGCGAGATTGGTGGCGAGCAGATAGGCATCGCGCGCCAGGGCGTATGAATGCTGGGCGTAATAGGCCTCGGCCTGCGCCTTCAGTCCGGCATAATCGACGGCCGCGGTTTCCGGCTCTGCCGCGCCGGACGCCGCGCTCCGGACGCCGGCCAGCGCACAGAACAACGCGACACGGAAAGCTGCGGCCTGCGCAATTCCCGCCATGCCGCTTATCCCCCGCCGTCGCGTGGGGCGGGAACGAACGATGGGTGGAAAATACCTGTTCGTTGTGTTCATCGCTTTGACCCCTTCCGGTAAATATAATCTACGCCATGCTTGGTGACAACGATCCGTTACTGACCCTGATCCTCGCCTAACGTCGTTCCGACATTCCATCCATAAGCATTTCGCCGCGTGGGCGTAGGGCGAAAGACTTGGCAGCAACATGGTCGCAACGTCCTTAGGCGAGGATTTGGGACTGACAAGCGAATGACGATTAGTTAAAATCCGGGTTTGGAAGAGGTTTATTGTATGGAACTCACAACGGTCATCCGTGAACAAGTAAGCGAACTGTGGGCGAGGAACCGTCTGTCCTGCGGATGGTTTCTACGCCGGGACTTCGTTCCGCGGACCGACGGAGATTTGATCCGTTGCGCCAGGTTGCTTGAGAAGTATGGGGACCGGCAAACATATGTGACGGTCAGGAAGCTGATGAAATGTCGCTAACGGAATACCAGAGAGCGGTTTGCAGAACCTTGGCGAACGAGCGTATGGCGCGCGGGGAGCAATACGTCGCCGGCGGCGCGGCGCTCAACGAATTGCTGAAGACGGCGCGACGGTCGTACGATGTCGATTTGTTCCACGATACCCAGGAAGCGTTGCTTGCGTCTTGGCGGGCGGACCGGATCACCCTTGAGAGAAAAGGGTTTGAGGTCAAGGTGATGAGGGAATACGCCACCTTTGTGGAGGCGGAAATTACCAAAGGATCTGACGGGGTATTGCTCCAGTGGGTGCAGGACAGCGCCTATCGTTTTTTTCCTCTGATCGAGCATCCGGACTTTGGATTGGCTCTGCACCCGTTCGATTTGGCCACCAACAAAGTGCTGGCGCTGGTCGGGCGTGTTGAGGTGCGGGATTGGATCGATGCTATCGCCTGCCATGAAAAGTTGCAGCCGTTCGGTTTCCTGGTCTGGGCGGCGTGCGGCAAGGATCCCGGCTTGAGCCCGGCTTTCATTTTGGATCAAGCCAGACGCTCCGCCCACTATTCGCGTGAGGAAATCGAAACGCTGGCCTTTGACGGAACCGCGCCCGATCCGGTTGCGCTGGGCGCGAAATGGCGGGCACTGTTAAACGAAGCGGAGAGTATGGTTGCCGCGCTGCCGGAAGATGCCATCGGATGTTGCGTTCTGGATGCGGCTGGTCTTTTGTTCACGGGAAGCGTAGAAACCATCCCGGCCGCGTTATCCGCCGGGTCGCTGATTTTTCATCCGGGATGCATTCGCGGCGCATGGCCAACCGTCGTTAAACGGTAAATGTAGCCGACGCCATGCACGGTGACGACGATCCGCGGATCGCCGGGGTCGGCCTCGATTTTCTTGCGCAACTGCGCGATGTGCTGATCGAGCGTGCGCGTGGTGCCGGCGTAGTCCACGCCCCAGGCCTCGTTCAGCAGGCGGTCGCGGCTGAGCGCTTCGTCGGGATGGCGCGCCAGCGCCTCGATGACCCGCATTTCCTGCGCCGTGACTGACGCCGTCTGGCGTCCGCGCCGGATCGTGTAGGTCTTGCGGTGGATTTCGGCGGCGCCCATCGTCAGGACATCCGGCAGTTTGTCCGTCTTGCCGCCGCCATCCGCCGCCGCCGCCGCGTCGCCGCGCCGGCAGCGGCGCAGCAGGGCCGCGACGCGCGCCAGCAGTTCGTGGACGCCGAAGGGTTTGGTGAGGTAATCGTCGGCGCCGAGTTGAAGGCCGAGCACCTTGTCGATCTCCTCGTTCTTGGCGGTCAGCATCAGGATCGGCGTGTGCGTGTCGCGGCGGCGGATTTCGCGGCAGACATCGAAGCCGCTGCGGCCGGGCATCATGATGTCCAGCAGCACCAGGTCGGCGCGCTGCGTCTGGAAGAGCCGCAGCGCCTCGTTTCCATCCGCCGCGCCCAGCGCCTCGTAGCCCTCGCCGTCGAGCGTGTCGAGCAATCCCTGCCGGATATGACGGTCATCTTCGGCGACCAGTATGCGGATACGGCTCATTGGAGGGAAAGTCCAGGTTGATTAGACTGAAGGCTGAAGGCTGAAGGATGAATGTGGAAAAGTGTCAGGCATTGCGGATTGAGTTCGTGTGGTCACGCATGGTTTTCTCCCGTAGCCAGCGCCTAACGAAAACGTTTCTTCTCAAACTGCGAACGGGAACAAATTAGTTTGCAGGCGATGTTTTGGCGCCTATTTCAGGTTGCTCTATATTAAGACCGGACAACTCTTTCAGGTTCCCTTTTAAAACTTCTAAATCCTCGTCGCGGTGTAACTCAAACATACTGTTTACCGACTCCAGCGCGGTGATGACGCTGACTGTTGCCGTGAGAAGGATTCTGCCAAACTGGGTGACTAAAGCCGCCAGGGAAAATGTTTCGCGTTTTTTTATGACAAGTGTCAATCCACCGGCTCAGCTCTGAGCAGAGGAAGCCCTCGTCCATAAACATCGTCATGTCTTCTCCCGTTCATAGCCGGCGCAGTTTTCACGGACTTGCGAACCTAAAACGCCGTATGTTCGGCGGCTTCAATCTTACGCAAGGACGATGCTAAGACTCGGATCGGTCTCGTTAGTCCGCACGATTTCGTTGTAACGTTCTACCAGTTCCATCACGGTAACTTTTCGGCCTTTCTGTTCGAACTTGCCCAATTCGTAGATATTGGTCGCTAGGAACTGTTCGAACTCAAAAAGGTCAATTCGGTCTCCAACACCCTGTGGTTCTGCCAGGCTTTCTGCAGATACGGCGCCCTTCTGTGTTGTTACGATCAAACAACGGTAGCCTGCTTCGAGATTCGCCACGCACTTTCGGATAAGCGCTTCCGTTGGAGTTCGCGTAACATGGATCGCCACATCGCCAATCAGAAAGTCGCCTGCGCGATCGCCCGGCGCATCCGCCACCGAAAATCCGTGTTGTTCAAGCGCGACATTAAGCGCGATTTCAAGTTTGGCGCCGACGAGATGTTGCATGACCGCACCAGCGAACATCGTGCCACTTTGTTCTTTTTGGCGCCGTTCTGCTTGTTCCAAAATATCGCGCACGGCGACACGCAACGACAGCGCCGGATCGACGCGCAGTCGGAATGGTTTACTTGAAAAGAATTTTCTTACTCGTTCGATCCACCAGGCCTCCACGTCGTCAAGGTTGAAACCTTCCAGCGATGCCGCTTTGTTTAAGAAAGACACGTAAACCTGCATGTTCCGAATACTGCCGCGACTGGTGCGACCACCCTCTTCAGCCAGCACTCGAGATATTCCGTGATCGCGAAGGACGCGCTGGACAGCGCCCTTGCCAAGACCACGAACCTGGCCGCGACTTTCCGCCATAAACGCCTCAGCGGCAATTGGAAAGGTCATAGACTTCGCGGCATTCGTGATCAACAAGCCGACGCAGAGAAATCCCTTTTCATTGACGTTGTGCTCCAGGGCAAAGGTTTCCAACGCTTTGTGAAGACTCGATCGAACTGGTACTGCCTTCCTCTTCGGCATTTGACTCTCCTTGTCTTTGATGACGTTGTTCTAGTCATCCTTACGCGATGGCGGCGATTTGATCTGGTTCAAGCGATTCGGCGACCGGGTTTAAATAGTGCTCGGCAATCCACTCTATGACGGGCACGCAGACGGCATCGCCGAAACCGAATAGCGCCTGATCGTGGTTCACGTTTATTGTGAAATCGTCTGAGCCCATCAGTCGCGCGCATTCCCGCGGAGTCATGAGGCGTACACGGTGCATTCCGCGTCCCGCTTCAAAAAGAATTTGTTTTGCGCTTCCGCCCTTCGGTGTTCTCAGACAACCGGCGATTCCGTCACTACGGAGTTCAGCCATGCATTTGCCATGACGCACACGCCGGAATACGGTTCCGTACGAAACACGGTGTGCGGCTATCATGCGTTCAGCCGTTTCCCTGTGTTTTGGACTCATTTGTCCCAGAAGATAGGCCGCTCTTTCTTCAGGCCACCACAGAGTGGACGTTGCTGGCACAGCTTCGATGAGTGAATCAAGAGCTTTTCCCAAGGCGGGCAATTTCGGAAGGCACCGGAGCCGCCAGCGAATGTGACGATGCGACGCAATGAACGACGCCAGTGCAGACGGTCGTAGTTCGGTTTGGGCCAAAGCCAAACCGAAGTCGTTCGATGATTCCGCCATTCCGCGGATTCCAATAACGAACAGACGCTTTCGGCTTTGCGGCACAAAGTGTGCGGCATCAACGATGAAAGCGTCAACATAATATCCCAATTTGTTCATCGCCAGAAGCGCATCCTCAAAATCTTTACCGCCGTGGGATGAAAGAAAGCCAGCAACATTCTCCAGCAAGACAATTGGCGGTCGACGCGTGCCCATCTTGTCGATTATGTCAACGAAACCCCAGAAGGCTGACGAGTGTTTTCCTTCGAGTCCCTTGCGCCCGCCTGCAAGCGAAAGATCCGTACATGGGAAAGAGGCCGTAGCCAACGTGGCGCAGGGCACCTCGCGCGGTGGAACATGATGAATGTCTCTAATGTCGAATGTGCCGTCGTCTTCAAAATGGTCCAAATACATCCGTTGCTTTCCTGCATCCATGTCGTTCGCGTACACGACGGACCAACCGCACTTTGCGAGCGCATACCTGACGAGGCCAATGCCTGCGAAAAACTCGATACATGTTCGATTGGATGCTTTCGCGGGGGCTGAAGCATGGGTGTAACACGCGGGTGGGGCCAGAAGTTCTGCAAGGTAATATTGTAGTCCGCCCTCGGCTACCTGCGCTATTCTGTCGGCGAGGTTCTTTCCCGTCTCTCCGACGCTGAGGCGACAGGCTAGTTCAAACAAAGCATTGAGTTTCGCTGCCTTTGTTTTTCCGATGCCCCTGAATTCCATCAGAGATCCAGCACCAAGGGTCAAAAGTCCTGGACCATGTTTGGCGAGCATCGCTCGCGCAATACTCTTGGCGTCCGCTCCTTTGACGCCACTGCCGATAAAGGTGGCCAGAAGTTCCAAGTTAGAAAGGGATTCTACCCCTTTCCGAAGAATCTTTTCTTCAGGCCAGTCTTTACGCTGTAGTTGTCGCTTGCTTTTCATCCGCGTGGCGCCAGACAATAATGTGGACGGCTAAAGTTGAAAATGCTGTAGCGGGGGCGAGTCCGATTCCAGCGAACACACTGTCGCGGTTTTCTTCTCGCTATTCAATCCAATGCTTTCCTCAGGCGTGCCACGGTTGATGGTTTCTGGATGGAATCTTCCCAGATTCTTATGACTTTCCAAGTCTTTTCTTGGAGGATTCTCGTTACACGCCGGTCTCTAATGATGTTATGAGCGATTTTCTGCTTCCAGTAGTCCTTGTTTGCCTGGGGCATGCGACACTTACGGGGGTGGCCATGCCAGAAACACCCGTCCAAAAACACGGCAACCCTCGCCTTTTTGAAAACGAAATCCGGCTTCCCGAACAACGCATACTTCCTGCGCCACCCAGTGATCTTGTTTGCACGGAGCACTGATAGAAATTCAACCTCCGTTGACCGGTTGCCGGTTGATTTGACCTGAGCCATAATCCACGAACGTTTCTTGTGACTAAAGGTGTCCACGATGTTTTTTGCCCTCATAATTTCCGGCGGACCGCGAAAGATTCCACGGAACCCAAAGAAACTGCCTTTTTCAGCGATCTTCGCGTTGTTTAGCCCCATTCGGCAAAAACCTCAGAAGTCAAACGAGTGCCGTCTCGCGCGGGAAGCCCGACTCCCGCAGGAGGCGTTCGACGAGCGTGAGCGGCAGGCCGATGACGGTGGAGGGGTCGCCGTGGAGGGCGGCGACGATGGAGGCGCCGCCGCCCTGCAGGGCGTAGGCGCCGGCGCAGTCGAACGGGCGCACGGCGGAAACATAACGGCGGATTTGGGCGGGGGACCAGGGGCGCAGTTCGATCGTGGCGCGGGCGATTCCCAGACGCCGCGCGCGTGCGACGGAACTTTTCACGGCGGGGGCGATCAGGCATACGGCCGTGGCGATGGCGTGCTTGCGCCCGGCCAGGCGGATCAACATGGCCTCGGCCGCGGCGGCGCCGGCGGCTTTGCCAAGACAGGCGCCGTCGAACCAGAGCGCCGTGTCGGCGCCCAGCACCCAGTCTTTGGAATGGCGGGCGGCCACGGCGCCGGCCTTGGCCGCCGCCAGGGCTTGCAGATGGGTTTCCCAGGCCTGGCCGGGAGCGGCGGGCGGTTCCGGAAAACCGGACGTTTCCTGGATAAAGACATAGCCGGCGGCGGTTAGCAACGCCGCGCGCGCGGTGGACTGCGAGGCCAGAATTAACGGCATGATTTGAATTCTAGCTTGACCCGCCGCCTGACAGCGAGTACAAAGTTCCCTAGGGTTCGTACGTCAATGCCGAGCGTGAAAACGGATCGGGTTTCGTCGCGCAATTCGTACGGCCGGGGAGACGTCCATGGTAGGCGCTGTGATTGTGGCTGCCGGTAAAAGCGAACGGATGGGGACTGGGGTCGACAAGGCCTTTTTGTCGCTGGGCGGACGTCCCGTCCTGGCGTGGTCGCTGCTGGCCTTCGAGCAGTGCCCGGAGATCAACCGGGTGGTTGTGGTGGTGCGCAAGGAACGCGTCGAATCGGCGATCGGGCTTGTGCGCATGTTCGGTTTGTCCAAGGTGGCGAAGGTGGTGGCCGGCGGCGCGACGCGCCAGGCTTCGGTCCTGAACGGGCTCGAAGCGCTGGGGGACGAGGCGCTGCTGGTGGCGGTGCATGACGGGAGCCGTCCATGCGTTACGCCGGATCTGATCGGCAGGACGGTGCAGTCGGCCAAACGCTGCGGATCGGGAGTGGCGGCGGTCAAAGTGGTCGACACGCTCAAGGAAGTGGATCACGGCGTCCTGGTGGCGCGCACGGTGGACCGCAACAAGTTGTGGGCGGTACAGACGCCGCAGACTTTCAATTGCAAAGCTTTACGGAAAGCCTATCGGACGCTGGACAAGCGCCTGGCGGCGATGACGGACGAGGCCTCGTTGATCGAGCACTCAGGCGCGGCGGTGCATCTGGTGCCTTCGTCCTGGGCCAACATCAAAATCACGTTTTCGGAGGATCTGGCCGTCGCGGCGGCCATTTTGAAAGTTTAGGAAGGGGCGTGAGTTTGTCATGGCGGGGAAAAGATACGCGATACTGGGTGACATTCACGGAAATTTGGAGGCGCTGACCGCGGTTTTGGCGGATGCCAGGGAGCAGGGCGCCACCGATTACGTGTGCGTCGGCGATCTGGTGGGTTACAACGCCAATCCGGCCGAAACCCTGCAACGCGTGCGGGAATTGGGCGTGATCTGCGTGCGCGGCAACCACGATCACTATGTGGCGCACGACGAATTGGCCCGCGATTTCCATCCCCTGGCGGCCAATGTCGTGGACTGGACCAGAATGCAGATCGGCGAGGACAACATAGCCTTCCTGCGCGCCTTGAGCATGAAACGCATGGTCAACGGCTTCCTGCTGGTTCACAGCACGCTCGACATGCCCGAGAAGTGGGGTTACGTGTTCGACGAGTTGGAGGCCGAATCCAGTTTCAGTTATCAGAGCACGTCGGTGTGCTTCCACGGCCATACCCACCAGCCGGTGATTTTCGAAAAAAGCGGCGCGATCGCGCGGCTCAACACGCTGCGGGTGATCATCACCCTCGGCAAAAAGTATTTCATCAATGTTGGCAGTGTCGGGCAGCCTCGCGACGGAGACCCGCGGGCTTCGTACGGAATTTACGATCTGGCGGGGCGCGTGGTGGAATTGCGGCGCGTGGTCTACGATGTCGCCAGCGCCCAGCGGCAGATCCGCGCCGCCGGTTTGCCCGAGCGTCTGGCCGTCCGTCTGGCCACGGGGATTTAACCTCTGGCATTGCCGTCCGGCGCAAGCCGGACAGGCCTCGAAAAATCGGGCGGAGCGCGCCGGAACGCCGTTTTGGGAAGCAGCGACATGTGGTTCGTCTATAACCTGCTGTTTACGAGCGTATATTTGCTGATGCTGCCCGGGTTCCTGCTGCACATGCGGCGGCGCGGCGGCTATCGCCAAGACTTCGCTCAGCGGCTCGGGCATTATGCGCCTGACGTGCGCGCGGCGCTGGGAGCGCGGCGGCGGATTTGGATTCATGCCGTGAGCGTGGGCGAGGTCTTTGTCGCCAAGCAGTTCATGACCGCCTGGCGCGCGCGCCACCCAGGTTCATCCTTCGTGCTCAGCACAACCAGCTCCACCGGCCATCGCACGGCCGAGGAGATCGTGGAAGCGGGCGATGTGCTGATCTACTACCCGGCCGACTTTCCGGCGGTCGTGCGGCGGGCGCTCGACGCGATCCGGCCGGAGGCCCTGATTCTCGCCGAGGGCGAGTTCTGGCCGAACATGCTGCGCGCCTGCGCGGCGCGCGGGATACCCGCGGCCATCGTCAACGGACGCATCTCCGCCCGTTCGCACCGCGGCTACCGCCGGCTGCGGCCCTTCGTGCGGCGCGCGGCGGAGGGGTTGCGGCTGATCCTGGCGCAGACGGCGGAGGACGGGGCGCGCTGGCGCGACCTCGGCGTGCCCGCGGCACGCGTCGTGCTGGCGGGATCGTTAAAATACGATCTTGCGCCCGTGGCGCCCGCCACCGCCGCCGCCGCGCGCGCCTCGCTGGCGCGGCTCGGCTGGCCGGCCGGCGCGCCGGTGCTGGTGGGCGGCTCGACCTGGGCTGGCGAGGAGCGGGCGCTGCTCGACGCCTTGCGCGCGCTGCGGCCGCGTTTTCCGGCGCTGCGTCTGGTGCTCGTGCCGCGCCACGCCGAGCGGCGCGAGGAAGTGCTGGACGCGATCGCGGCCGCCGGGTTTACGGTCCGCTGCAAGCAAGAGCTGGCGACCTGGCCGGAGGCCGGCGCCGGCGCGGCGGCGCCCGATATCCTGCTGGTGGACACAACCGGCGAGTTGCGCGGATACTACGCGGCGGCGACGGTGGTGTTTGTCGGCAAGAGCCTGACGCAGACCGGCGGCCAGAACGTCATCGAGCCGGCGGTCGAGCGCCAGGCCATCTTGACGGGACCGCATCTTGAAAATTTTCCGGAAATCGCCGCCGAGTTCGACGCGGCGCGCGCGCTGCTGCGTGTGGCGTCGGCGCGGGAACTGGCGGAGTCGGTCGGGCGGTTGCTGGACGATCCGGCGGAACGCGCCGCGCTGGGCGCGCGCGCGGCGGCGCTGGTGGCGGAAAAGCGCGGCGCCCTGGCGCGCAGCGTGACGGCGCTGGAACGGATGCTTTCGGAAACGGCGGGAGGGAAAGACCAGACATGAAGAGTATACCGGTTTTGCATGTGAGCGGACAGTCGCTGGCGCAGGCCTACGAACGGGCGCTGGTGGCGCTCAACGAGCACGGCGGGCGCTTCGCCACGCAATACGACAAGCCCGGCGACCCGCTGAGCCTGGATGCGACGATGGACATCACCGTCGAGGATCCGCTGGCCGAGCCCATGATTCAC
Organism: bacterium; assembly: GCA_025360745.1. Taxonomy (GTDB): domain Bacteria; phylum Verrucomicrobiota; class Kiritimatiellia; order CAIKKV01; family CAIYGI01; genus CAIYGI01. Next base: position 2,959 of record JANYBP010000033.1, on the reverse strand, counting down.
AAGGCCTTTCCCGGCGGCATCGAAGACCTGCGCGAATATGTGATGGAACTGCAGGGGGTCAAGGACCACTGGGTCAGGTGCGCGAACGATCCCGCCGACACGCGCTGGGAGTACACCTATCACGGAAGGCTGGCGAACTACGGCGTCTGGCGCGAGCGGCGCGACGGCGGCCAGGTCGAAACGGGACCCTTCAAGGTGGACCAGGTCGAGGCGGTGATCGCCAAGCTGGTGGAGCAGCCGTTTACGCGGCAGGCGCAGATGATCACCTGGATGCCGAACACCGACCTCGACTGTTACGATCCGCCCTGCCTGCAGTCGCTCTGGTATCGCATCATGGACGACGAGAACGGCGCCGGCTGGCTCAATTGCAACGTGCGCTTCCGCAGCAACGACGCCTGGGGCGCGAATTTCATGAACATGTTCGGCTTCATCCAGTTCAACCAGCAGGTCGTGGCCGCCGAGGTCGCGCGCCGCCGCGGACGGCCGGTGCGGCTGGCGCGGCTGACCTGGCACGCCGACTCCTACCACATCTACGGCAAGGACCTGGCGCAGGCCCAACAGCGGCTTTTCGACCGCCTCGCGACCACCACCTTCGAGGAACGGACCTACCGCTTCACCGACCCGGAAATCCGCGCGATCTACGACGAGGCCGAGCCGGTCGTGCGCGCCAAGATCGCCGACATGGACGCCGAAATGAAGCGCCGGGCAACCAGCTGAACAACGCGCTTGACTGCATATACAAAGATTGTATAGTGTATCGGCTGAAAGCGAGGTGAACATGGCCACAACTACGGTCAATATTTCCTTCCAGGAAAGTCTGTTGGTTGACATAGACAAAATCGCAAAGGTCGAATCACGGTCACGCTCTGAACTGCTTCGGGAGGCCGCCCGGCTTTACATCGACCGCAAGCGGCGGTGGGGCAGGATTTTTGCGTATGGCAAAACCGTGGTCGCGCGCGGGAAACTGACCGAGGCGGACGTTGCTTCGGAGGTTCAGGCATACCGCCAACAGAAGGCCTGAAACCGATGAAGCGACAGCGCATCGTTCTGGACACGAGCGTGCTTATATCCGCGGTGTTATTCGGAGGGCCGCCGCGAGATGTGCTGGAACGTGTCATCAATGGCGCGGTCGACTGTTCCCTGTCGTTCGCGATTTTGGATGAAACGCGGGAAGTGCTGCGGCGTCCGAAGTTCGGATTTTCCCCTGAGCAGTCCTTCCAGCTTATCGAGGAACTGCACGCTGTCTGCGATGTAATCGATCCCGCCGCCAGCATCGAGGCCGTTGTCGCGGATCCAGCCGACAATATGATTCTGGAATGTGCCTTGGAATCGAAGGCGGATTTTGTTGTCTCCGGGGACCATCACCTGCTCGACCTGGGTGTTTTTAGAGGCATTCAGATTGTCACGCCGTCCGATTATTTGAAAACGATCGAGCAACAGTCGGACTTTCCGCAACAACTTTTACAAACTGAGTAATTGCCCATGCAACTACTTGTCACCGCCGGTCCGACGCGCGAATTCTGGGACCCCGTGCGTTTTCTGAGCAACCGCTCGTCCGGCAGGATGGGCTACGCCGTGGCCGCCGAGGCGGCGCGGCGCGGCCACACCGTGACGCTGGTCTCCGGGCCGACGGCGCTGCTCGCGCCGGGGGGCGTGACTCTTGTGCGTGTGACTTCGGCGGAGGAGATGCTGGCCGCCGTGCGGGCGGCGCTGCCTGCCTGCGAGGCGTTGGTGATGGCCGCGGCGGTGGCCGACTGGCGCCCGGTGCGGTGCGCGGCGGTGAAACAGAAGAAAGGCGGCGCGCAACCGGCCTTCGCGCTGGAGGCCACACCGGACATCCTCAAGACGATCAAGCCGCTCAAAGGCGCGCGGACTTTCGTGGGCTTCGCCGCGGAGACCGATCACATGCTGGAAGAGGCGGCGCGCAAGCTGGCCGAGAAGGGTCTCGATCTGATCGTCGCCAACGATGTGACCCAGCCCGACGCCGGCTTCGATGTTGACACGAATCGCGTCGTGCTGCTGGCGCCGGGCGCGCCGCCGCGGCCCTTGCCGCTGGAAAGCAAGCGCGCCGTGGCGCGCGAACTGCTGCGCTGGATCGAACGCGCCCGTGGCGCGCCCGTCGAGGAACCGCCCGCGGAACTGCCCTCGGCGGGCAACGCGCGGCTGGCGCGGCAGATGGCCTTCGTGGCCGAGGCCGACAAGCTCAAGCAGATTGTGCGCCGGACCTGGCTGACCGACGGCTCGCGCTACGAGAACGACGCCGAACATTCCTGGCACCTGGCGCTGATGGCCGCGCTGCTGTCGGAGTATGCGCCGGCGCAGCTCGACCTCGGGCGGGTGATCCGCATGGCGCTGGTCCACGATATCGTGGAAATCGACGCGGGCGACACCTACTGCTACGACGAACGCGGCAATGCCGAAAAGCCCGCCCGCGAACAGCGGGCGGCGGCGCGTTTGTTTGCGCTGCTGCCGCCGGATCAGGCCGTCGCCATGCGGGCGCTCTGGGACGAATTCGAGGCGCGGGAAACGCCCGAGGCGCGTTTCGCGGCGGCGCTCGACCGCCTGCAGCCGATCATGCACAACTATGCCACCGGCGGCGTGGCCTGGCGCGATCACGGCGTCAAGGCCGCCCAGGTGCGGGCGCGCAACCGCCACATGGAAGAGGGCGCCGCGCCGCTCTGGGCCTTCGCCTCCGCCATGATCGAAGACGCCGTCCGCCGCGGCTGGCTGCCCGAGTAAACCGGGCTGAATCGTTCCATCGCGATTTTCTGAAATTCGATCAAGAGTATCAGGCGGTAGCCCAAACGCTGGTTTCGTGGTGTCGGGGGAAAAGCAAAAGCGGAAAGTTGGAGCGAGCAAAAGCGGAAAGAGCGTGGAGCGAGCAAAAGCGGAATACTTGGAAGCGGAAAGGCTTGAGAATAAAGGGTTTTGTAGTACATAGGCAAGGAGTGGACGCCCC
>JANYBP010000027.1 GCA_025360745.1 bacterium | reverse complement strand
ACCCGCACACGCAACTTAAAAAAGAGGGTAGGTCTGTAGCCAAACGTTTTGCCGCATGAAAACAGCGAAAGCATTGGGGTTTTCAATGCGTCGCACCCAGAAAAAGGCGACTTTCAAGGTCGAATAGCGAAAGTCCGGTTAGGCGAAAATTTGGGTGAGAAGGGGAGAAGGGCTGACTTGACGGCGCGCGCAAATGCGCTTAGCTTCTTGCCCTGTTATGCCCACCGTTTTGGAAACTTTACAGGCGCGGGGATTGTTCGAGGCGATGACCAGCCCCGAACTGGCCGCGCATGTGCGCCAGCCGACGGTGGTCTATGCCGGCTTCGACCCCACCAGCCGTTCGCTGCAGATCGGCAATCTGGTCGCGATCATGGGGCTGGCCCACTTCCAGCGCGCCGGGCACAAGGTTCTGGCCCTGGTCGGCGGCGCCACCGGCATGATCGGCGATCCCTCGGGCAAAAGTCAGGAACGCCCGCTGCTGAGCGCCGCCGATGTGGCCGCCAACATCGAGGGCATCCGCGAAAACCTGGGGCGCTTCATAGATTTCGAGAGTCGCGCGGCCCCGGCCAAAATCGTCAACAACCATGAGTGGATGCGGGCCTTCAGTTACATAGACTTCCTGCGCGAAGTCGGCAAACACTTCCGCATCGGCGCCATGCTGGCGCGCGAGAGCGTGCGGGCGCGCATGGAGAGCGAGACGGGGCTGAGTTACACGGAGTTCAGCTACCAGTTGCTGCAGGCTTACGACTTCATGCACCTCAGCGATAGCGAGGGCTGCCGGATACAGATCGGCGGCTCGGACCAGTGGGGCAATATCACGGCCGGAACCGACCTGATCCGTCGCCTGCGCGGGGTGGAAGCCTTTGGCCTGACCTTTCCCATCCTCTGCGATCATACCGGCGCCAAATTCGGCAAGAGCGCGGGCAACGCGGTCTATCTCGATACCACGCGCACATCGTGTTACGACTTTTACCAGTACTTCCTGAGGACCGACGACCAGGACGTGATCCGCTATCTCAAGATCCTCACCTTCCTGCCCCTGGAATCGATCGCGGCCATCGAGGAAGCCACCCGCACGGCGCCGGACCAGCGTCTCGCGCAACGCACCCTGGCCGAGGAACTGACCCGCATGGTGCATGGCGAGAGCGGCCTGCGCGCCTCGGAACAGGCCAGCGCGGCCCTTTTCGGCGGCACGCTGGCGGGCCTCAACGCGGTGGACCTGCTGGCGGTCTTCACGCAGGCGCCGTCCTGCGAACTGCCGCGCGCACAGGTCGTGGGTCAGCCGCTGGTGGATGTGGCCGTCGCCGCCGGGTTGGTCGCCAGCAAAGGCGCGGCGCGTCGGCTGATCGCGGACGGCGGCTTTTATGTCAATAACGAACGCATGACCGACGCGGCGGTTTGCGTCTCGCCCAGCCAGGCCATCGAAGACCGTCTGCTCGTGCTGCGCCAGGGCAAGCGCAACTATCGCCTGGTCAAGCTCGTCTGAGCCGCCACGGAAGCGGTATGACCCAGGACTGGATCGTGATCCACGGCGCGCGGGAGCACAACCTCCGCAACCTCACCGTGCGCCTGCCGCGCAACCGCCTGAGCGTGATCACCGGGCTGAGCGGATCGGGCAAATCTTCGCTGGCCTTCGACACGCTCTTCGCCGAGGGCCAGCGGCGCTATGTGGAAAGTCTCTCGCCCTACGTCCGGCAGTTCCTCGACCAGATGTCCAAACCCGACGTGGACAGCATAGACGGTCTTTCGCCCGCGATCTCCATCGAACAACGCTCCGCCGCCGGGACACCGCGCTCGATCGTGGCCACGACCACCGACATTCACGACTATCTGCGCCTGCTTTGGGCCCACGCCGGCGTGCCGCACTGTCCGCGCTGCGGCCGCCTGGTCGCCGCGCAAAGCGCGGCGCAGATCGTGCGCTCGTTGCTGGAACGGCCGGAAGGCGCCCGCCTGACGCTGCTCGCCCCGCTGGTGCGCGGGCGCAAGGGCGCACAGCTGGAGGTTTTCGACGCCGCCCGCCGCCAGGGCTTTGTGCGGGCGCGGGTGGATGGCGAGATCGCCGAGCTCGACGCCCCGCCGGCGCTCGACAAACGCCGGGCCCATACGATCGAACTGGTGGTGGACCGTCTGGTGATCGGCGAAAGCATGCGCGCCCGGCTGGCCGATTCGGTGGAACTGGCCTTGCGCCAGGGCGAGGGCGTGCTGGTGGCGCTGACGCAATCCGCCGGCGCCGCGCCGGAGGAACAGGTCTTCGCCGAGCGGCTGGCCTGCGCGAAGTGCGGCATCAGCTTCGCCCCGCTGACCGCCCGCCATTTTTCGTTCAACAGTCCCCACGGCGCCTGCCCCCACTGTAGCGGACTGGGCATGCGCCTGGTGCCGGATCCCGCGCTGGTCATTCCCGACCACTCCAAGCCGCTGCAGGAGGCCATTCCCGCCTGGCGCCGCGGCGGACGGCGGATGATTCTCTATTACCGCTGGGTTCTGAGGGCGCTGGCCGAACACTACGGGGTGGAAGTCACCACGCCTTACTCGAAACTGCCGGCCGCTTTTCGCGAGGCGCTCTGGCACGGCTCGGGCGACGAGGCGATATCCTTCGGCCGCGGACGCGGCCCCAATTCGCGCCGCCGCGAGAAACCCTTCGAGGGACTGATGCGCAATCTCGAACGGCGCTATCTCGAAACCGAGAGCGAGAGTTTTCAGGCGCTGCTGCGCACCTATATGCGCCGCCAGCCCTGCGACGTTTGTCATGGCGCGCGCTTGAAACCGGAGTCGCTGGCGGTGACCGTGGGCGAGCTTTCGCTGGCCGCCTTTTTGAAACTTTCCGTGCGCGACGCGCTGGCGAAAATCGAGCGCCTGCCGCTTTCCGAAAGCGACCGTCATGTCGTCGGCAACGTCGTCCGCGAAGTGCGCGAACGCCTCTCGTTCCTGCAGGAAGTCGGGCTGGACTACCTCACGCTCGACCGCGAAAGCGCGACGCTCTCGGGCGGAGAATCGCAGCGCATCCGGCTGGCGACCCAGATCGGCTCGCACCTGACCGGCGTGCTCTACGTGCTGGACGAGCCCAGCATCGGCCTGCATCACCGCGACAACCAGCGCCTGCTGCGCACTCTCGAACGGTTGCGCGACGGCGGCAATACGGTGGTGGTGGTCGAACACGACCGCGACACGATCCAGGCGGCCGATTACGTGGTGGACCTGGGCCCCGGCGCCGGACGCCTGGGCGGCGAGCTGCTGTTTCAGGGACCGCCGGCGGAACTCGCGCGCAGCGGCACGACGGCCACGGCGCGTTACCTGCGCGGCGAATTGGGCGGCGCGGCGCCCGCGCGCAAAGCGCCGGAGAACGGCTGGATTACCATCGTGGGCGCCCGCGCCAATAATCTCAAGAATGTGACCGTGCGCTTTCCGCTGGGACTGCTGATCTGCGTGACGGGTGTCAGCGGCAGCGGCAAGAGCACGCTGGTGGACGACATCCTGCGCCGCGCGGCCTTCCTGCAGGTGGGTCTGATGACCGATCCGCCGGGCGAGCACGATTCCGTCAAGGGGCTGCAGCAGATAGATCAGGTGGTGGAAATCGACCAGTCCCCCATCGGCCGCACCCCGCGCAGCAATCCGGCCACCTACAGCGGAGCGTTCGATTTGATCCGCGACCTTTTTTCGCGCCTGCCGGCCTCCAAGGTGCGCGGCTATGGACCCGGCCGCTTCAGCTTCAACGTCAAGGGCGGACGTTGCGAGTCCTGCAAGGGCGATGGCATGCGGCGGCTGGAGATGCACTTCCTGCCCGACGTCTACGTCCCCTGCGAGGAATGCGGCGGCCTGCGCTATAACCCCGAGACTTTGGAGATTCGCTATGGCGGGCGCACGATCGCCGAGGTGCTGGCGCTGACCGTGGACGAGGCCCTGCCGGTCTTCGAGGCCGTGCCGCGCATCGCGCGCCGCCTGCGGGCCATGGAAGAGGTCGGCCTCGGCTATGTGGCGCTTGGCCAGGCGGCCACCACGCTTTCCGGCGGCGAGGCCCAGCGCCTCAAGCTGGCGTCGGAACTGGCGCGGCCGGGCACGGGGCGGACGCTCTATCTGCTCGACGAACCGACCACCGGGCTGCACGCCGCCGATGTCGAACGCCTGGTGACGGTGCTCGAACGCCTGCGTAACGCCGGCAATACGGTGCTGGTGATCGAACACAATCTGGACGTGATCCGCCGCGCCGACTACCTGATCGATCTGGGTCCCGAGGGCGGCGATGCCGGCGGCCAGGTCGTCGCCACCGGCGCCCCGGAAGCCGTCGCGGCCAACCCCGCCTCCCACACCGGCGCCGCCTTGCGCAGCGACGGGGGTAGCGCCGGCATGTGATGCTTCTTGATTTACTTCACCGCGGCAGTTTCGTCGAATATCGAACATGTCCTCATACATCAAACCGGTTCACGGTAGAGTAGAGATGCCCGCTCATGCGGGCATCCCCCTCGTCAAACCGGACGTGCAGATTTCCCGCATCCGGCTTCCCACAAGTAGGTTTTGTTTCACGAGGGGCGTTCACAAGGTGATTAGTCCCAGTTTGTTCA
>JANYBP010000086.1 GCA_025360745.1 bacterium | reverse complement strand
CTGAGCGCGCTTGCCTGCCCTGAGCCTGCCGAAGGGTTCCCGCGTTCAGGGCCGCAAACGCGGCCGGCGGCTACGCTATGAAGCGAGCCGCCTTGCCGCCAAGCGGCATCCGCGTTTCCGCCCCTTCACGCGGCGCGCGCTACGCCTCTTCCGGGGCGTCGCCGGCTGCCGCTTCGCAATCTGAAAATAACGCTGTCGTGGAGTTTTCAAAAGCGGAATTTTTGGAGCGAGCAAAAGCGGAAAGATGGAATTCATCAACGAGGTCGGTTGGTGAACAGGATGACAGGCCGTTTCAGCTTATCTGGGCGCTCCTTGAGTATTGAGACGGTTCCATCCAGATGCTGACAGAGAACGGCCCTGGTGCCTGGGGCTCCTTGTGTTGGAAACGTGTCTTGTCTGAAGTAAACGTGGCCGCCGATCCCGATGATGACGGTATGCCATAGAGACCAAACGTAATTCCACCAAGGTTCCTCTGGCACGGGCCGCAGTTTGATGCGTCCCTGCGAGGTGGCTTCATCCCAGGCCATCTGGGGTGTCATGCCCAGTTCGCGATGTCGTTCCCGCCGGTTGCGATGTTAGGACAACCGCGAGGGGTCACGTCTCGACATGCGACAATTGATTTGATCATTTCCGAAACGAGACGAGTTCGCGAACCAAGAAGACGACAAGGGGGCGGGAGTAGGTGTTGAATTTGAATTTGGTGCGGCGGGGGAGCAGAGGAGCGGATTGACGCGCCGCGAGATCGGCGCAATACTGAGGATTAGCGAGTACAAAACAGTGGGTAAGCCGGTCGAGAGAATTACGGCGGCCTTGACTCGCGACGCGACGAAACGCAGATTAGCGGAGGCGTGTGTAAATGAATTGTCGCATGTCGAGACGTGACCCTTCGCGGTCGAGACGTGACCCTTCGCGGTCCGACACTTCGCGGTCCGATGCAGGGCACGGGTGCGCTGTACGGCCGACACCGCGATCAAATCTCACGGCGGGACCTGCATGCCCTGGTGGAAGCCGTCCGCCGTGAGTTGCGGCGGGAAGCGCAAGTGTTGGAACGGCGGATCGAATGGCTGGTGCCCGGCGCCGTCTGGTCAATGGACGACACCAAGAAACACTGGCTGCGGAACAACTTCGGCCACATGCATCTGGTGCTGGATCTGGGCAGCCGTTACAACCTGCGGGCGCTGGGCGCCGATACACAGGCCAACGGCGATCTGGTGGCGGAAAATCTGCATAACCTGTTCCAAAAACACGGGCCGCCGTTGTTTATGAAGATGGATGGCGGCAGCAACTTCAAACATCACGCGGTCCGGGAAGTACTGGCCGCTGACTGGGTGGTCCCGTTGATCTCGCCGCCGTATTATCCGCCCTATAATGGCAGCGTTGAACGGGAACATCAGGAGATCTTGAGCCAACTCAACATCCGGATCGGGAACGACAAGATCAGCCCCTACGAACTGCGCCTGGAGTGCGAAGTCGCGGGACATGAAGTCAATCACATGCGGCGGCGCGGTCTGGGCGACCGGACGGCCTGCTACACGCTTGAAACCGGCCGCCAACAGGTAGGCCGGTACGGTCACCGTGAACGGAAGGAGGTGTTCGAGAAAATCAAGACAATGGCAGTTGACATCGTAGAGGCGTTGGGTGAGCATACCGAAGTTGCTGGTGAGACCGTTTTTCGTTATGCCGCCGAAACATGGATGCAACAAAACAACATGATACGCGTAACCCAGAACGGAACAGTGTTACCCATTTTTTACCGTTTTCAGTCCCATTAACTCCTGTGCGCGGCAGTATGGATGGAGCGCAGACCACGCAACGCCGGGAAAACGCATCCAAGGCCGCGTGGTGTATGTTTTCAGACCTCGGGTGTGGCTAAACTTGTCTGCCGAATAGTGAGGTCAAATGCAGAAGTTGGAGCAAAATGGAGAAACGGCCATGGCTAGCCTCGCCACCGGCGCAACCTTCGGCCAATACCGCATCATCCGCCTGCTCGGCCGCGGTGGTATGGGTGAGGTGTACGAGGCGGAGCACACCACTTTGGGACTCCGCTATGCCCTGAAACTTCTGCCCGCCGATTTTGCCGCCCGCCCCAACGCCTTGGAACGCTTTCGCCAGGAAGCGCGTGTTATGGGGCAACTCCATCACGCAGGCAGGCCTCGCCGTTAGGTATAACGTGGTAACAGGGAAAACAAGTTCATGCAAATCAGCGACTACGAATTGACTGAGCGCATCGGCGCTGGCGGAATGGGCGAGGTCTGGGTGGCTCAAAACGTCCACACCAAGGTTCGTTACGCGGTCAAACTATTGCCGGGCGAGGTTGCGCAAGACGAAAATTTCGTGGCGCGCTTCTTCGATGAGGGTCGGGTGATGAGCGAACTCAATCATCCGAACATCGTATGCGTGCATCACGTGGGACATGACGAGAAAAGCGGACGTTATTACCTCGTGATGGACTACGTTGAAGGTCCCGTCGGAAAACCACAAACACTTCACGATGTGTTGCACGCAAAACCTGAAGACCGCGTTTCCGAGGCGGAGGCCCTGAAGTGGGCGACCCAAGTGGCGGCGGCACTTGCGCACGCGCACGAGCGGGGTATTGTCCACCGCGACATCAAGCCGGGAAACATCCTGATCGATCAGGCCGGGAACGCCCGGGTGACGGACTTTGGACTGGCCAAGGCTGTCGGCGAGAAGTTCTTGCGCGCCCAAATCCACACTAGTATGGATTATTCCGGTGGGCGCTCGATGTCTGGTCAGAATACCATGGCACATCCCAATCAGGTTGAGACGTCATTCTCAGCCGAACCGACGCTGAAAACCGGCGGCAGTCGAAACCGGTCAAGCGCAGACAGTCTACTCGGGACATACGACTACATGAGCCCCGAACAACGCGGGGAACTGCCGGGGGTCGTTGTGGGCCCCGCCAGCGATGTTTATTCGTTTGGAGTTATGCTGTACCGGATACTGACAGGACGACGACCTGCCGGGATGACGGAATCCCCAAGTGTCTTAGTGCCAGGACTGGCCAGGACATGGGACGCACTGGTGACTAAATGCATGAAGCACCAACCCGCCGAACGGTTCAATAACGGGACGGAACTGCTGGCGGCAATAACCGGCAAACATGCAGCACCACGGTGGTGGCTATGGTTGACTATGGCCCTGGTTGCTTCGGGATTGGGCTATGCGGCGTATACGACTATTCAATCGCAAAACCAGACGCCGCCAGTCATCGTGGTCCCAGCCCCACCTAGCCTTCCGCCTCCGGAAGAACCGGTGGTCCAGCCATCCGAGCCGGTTCCCATTATAATAACTAACCCGCCAATTGTTCCGCCACCTCTAATCCCCGTCGTCCCGGTGGTCACACTGACCGACGTAACGCCGACGAAAGTCGCATCCGAATTGAAGTTTGCCAAGGTAATGAAACTGGCGGATGGTCAGGACGATGCAACGCTCAAGGAGCAGTGCCAGGTACTGGATGGCACCGCCCGGACTCTGTTCGATGGAAAAGACTACGCTGGGGCGAAGGAAAAATACGAGATGCTCGGGAGACTGTGCGATCAGATGCTGGCGAGCGTAAAACCTGTCGTACCGTCGCCTGTCATTCCCTCGGTAGTCCCGACGAACACGCCACAAGAAACGCCCACGGCACCAATAAGTCGGCCACCGCAGGGGGGCAAGCCACTGAATCTGGATCTAGGCGACGGAGTGAAGATGGAATTGCTGTGGATTCCGCCGGGCGAGTTCATGATGGGGAGCTCGGGCATCGAGAAAGGGCGATCCAATGCGGAAGGGATGAAACATAACGTTCAAATCACTCAAGGTTTCTGGATGGGCAAGTATGAGGTGACGCAGGCGCAGTGGCAGCAGGTCATGGGAAATAACCCAAGCAATTTCAAGCAAACAGGCCCGAACGCGCCGGTAGAGAACGTGAGTTGGAATAATTGCCAAGAGTTCTTGAAAAAATTGAATCAGAGGGCAGAGATCAAAAACCAACAGGTCCAACCCCGTCTGCCAACGGAAGTGGAGTGGGAGTATGCTTGTCGGGCCGGCACAAAGATGCGGTTTAACACGGGTGATGTGGATGCCGCACTTGACGTCGCGGGGTGGTATAAAATGAACAGTTCTGGAAAGACACATGAGGTAGGGAAAAAACAAGCCAATGCTTGGGGCCTGTACGACATGCACGGGAACGTCTGTGAGTGGTGCGAGGACGTGTACGTGATTAATAACGGTGCGAAGGGAATGGATCCGCCAGCTTCCGCGACGGAGCGTGTTTTGCGCGGCGGCTCTTGGTGCGGTAATCATGACGTTTGTCGTTCGGCAAGCCGGTTCGGTCGCGTCACTATGGACATGAATAGTACCAGTGGGTTTCGCGTTGTATGTGGTTGCCCGCCATCGTCCTGATTTTTGACGGGCAGATTGACCGAACGAATCAAAGCTGGCGGAGAATTTGAACAGTTATTAAAAGAGGTGAATCGTGATTAGGTTGTTATTGCTTAAACTGCCGTTGCGTTTGGTTGTTTGGAGCTTTTTCGGTTTTATTGCCTGGCAGGTAGGAGTTTTTTTTCTGCCCAGACCAACACCTTATTCGGAGGACCAAAGGCGAGCCGTGGAACGAACATGCCGAAACTTGACGGATGTTCTTGTTCCTCAACTTGATCGCCCACTGCGCGTCGGAGTGATTCACCTCGTCAATGACGGAAATGACCAGGCGACCGCAATCTTGAAAGCTACGCTGGCTGCGCGATGCGCGAACTGGAGAGTGATCCAAGAATCGGTGGTCCATAGATTTCTGTCCGATCTGGGGAAAACTGTGAGCGCGGCGACCAGCGTGGATGAGTTGGTCAACGCTGGACGGCGGGTGCAAATCGATCTGGTAGTGGCGGGGCGCGTGGAGGATGTCATCATTTCCAACGGAATGTGCAGGGTCAGTTTGGATGCGTTCGTATGTGACGTTCAGGCGGGCAAAATCGTGTACAAGGGCCGGATTGAAGGTTCATGGTCTCCTGGGGCCTCTGCGCGGTTGGCCCGGTGGATGCGTCATGGTAGTCCACTGAAGCGGTTCCTGATCTGGTTGTGTTTTGTGCTGGTCATGCCGTGGGCAACGCCGTTTGGCGCCCGTTGGGCGGTGGAGCGTAAATCAAACGCGGCCTCATTCGCCCTGATGACTACATATACGGTACTTGGGGTATTATTGGCTGTGACGCTCAGCGGATTCGTAGTTAGCGGTGGGGCGGCGTGGATGAAGCTGTTTCTGGCGTTCGTCGTTAGCGCCGTCTACAGTTTTTGGGCGTGCGAACGCATCGCTGCTGGTCGCTAATCACTAATATTGCAAAACGCAACAAAAGTATCCTGTAATATCGCAACAATAATAAATATATAAAAACGTACAATTGATTGCATTGACTTCTTCGCGTGCTATAATGGCCCAAAAGAAGGTTGTTGTTGTGAGGGACAATCATGAGTTCTGAAAAAGAATTTTACAGCCTTGAAGAGGTGGGCGAACGCCTCGGCGTGACCTACCAACTCATCTATCGGCTGGTGCGGGCGGGAGAACTGCCGGCCATGCGGATCGGTAAACTTTACCGGGTTTCGGGGAAGGATTTGGACCATTATCTGGAGCAAAGCAAACAGGCATCGGTGTCGGGCGGGGTTTGTTCAAACTGCGGAAAAACGTACCAGAGTCGGCTTTCGCTCTCACAGGTTTGCTCGGAGGATGGGTGTGAAGCTCCAGTTTGCGTGGATTGCTGGGAACGGAAAAAACAACGGTATTGCAAGCAACACCGGCCGACGCCAGCGGCTGGTTTGGAATTGTCTGGCGAAAAGAACGCGAAGCATTAAGAGAAGGAGGACGGTATGGGCTTGTTTTCCGATACGTGTACGGCGTTGATTGATTCTTCCACGAACCGCGCATTGACAGGGGCAACACTGGAAAAAGCCAAACAGGACCCGAATTGGCCGCGCTGCGGCTTCAGCGTGAAGAAGAAGGCACGGTTTTGCAGTAAGTGCGGTTTCACTCGTCCCAATGGCTGGTGGAAATGCCCCTCCTGTAGCAATTGGGTAGGGAATGATTCGAATTTCTGCTGGAACTGCAAGTCGCCTCTGCATCCCGAGAGCCGGAGCGATATTGCAGGTGGGGTCTGGCAAAAACCGGCCGACGCTTTCGCCCAACGCTTCGAAGTGGGGGATATTAATCAACTTCTAAAGACGGGTATCCATATCCAAACTGGCACCTCCGCACTACTCCTGGACAGCGGGGCGTTCAAGGATGTGATCGGCGCGGGGCGGCATAACCTGGATAGCTTGGGCCATAAGATCAACTGGTGGGGCAACCCCCCACCACGTTCCGTTGTCCTGATTGAAAGCGGTGACGTGGTGCTGCCGTTGGCGACCAGCGACTTGCGCTCATCCGAAGACGTTCCTGTGGATTTCTACGCGGAGGTCTGTTTCCGTTTCGTGGAGAAAGGTGCGGAGTCGTTCGTCGCCAATCTTTTCAAGAGCCGCGAGCGGCTGACCTATGAGGACTTGGTGCAGGTTCTCAACGGCGAAATCCGGTATGTGGTGGAGAACCTGTGCAACACCTCGACGGTTGATGACCTGGTCAAGGATCCTGAACGCCGGACACACTTGGAAAACGAATTGCAGAAAACGCTGGAGACGGCGCTCACGCGCTACGGGCTGGAGATTATTCGAGTTGCCTCGGCGGATTTCAGTGGAAAAGCATACGATGCTATCCGTGCCAGTTCTGGGGATTTGGAACTGAAGCGGCGAAACTTGGAGTTTGACGCGCGACTGCGTGAACTGGTGACGTCTGACAAGATGCAGGCGTTCAAAACGGAGCATGACCTTGAGCAGTATGTTCTTCAAATGGCCCAGGAGAAGGGCGTCAAGGTGGAACTGCGCGGGCATGAGATGGCCCGACTCAAACAAGTGCACAGGCATGAATTGGACAAGGATGAAGCCGCATTCCAGATGACGCATGAGATGGAAGGGCAGAAGCATAAACTCGAACTGGATTTCCAATCGCATCTTGGAGAGATTCGGAAACGTCAGGCCACGTGGACTCAGGAAGTTGTGGAAACCGACAAGGCGTTGGACTGGCGGGCAAAAAAGGACCAATTGAAACGGGAAGACCTGTCCGAGACCGCCCGGATCATGGAAGGCAAGAGCTTGCAGACGCTGATCGCCACGATTGACGATCCGGAGCGCCGCGAGCAAATGCTGAAGTTGAATGCACAACTCCAGCAGAACGGCCGGTCGACGGAGGAAATTCTGGCGATGGCGGCGGCATCCTCGCCGGCCGCCGCTCAGGCCCTGACGGAAATGGCGCGGGGTAACCGCCAGCAGATGGAACATGACTTCCAGGAACGGCAGAAGATGTCCGAAGATGCGGCGCAACGGTTGGAGCGCGTCATGACAGAGGCGCTAAAGGCCACGGCCGAGGCAGGAAAACACGCGGGGTCCACAACGCAAATTGTGAAGTAATATAAAGGAATGCCCATGGCCTTGGCTCTTCAACAATGTCCGAAATGCGAGTGGCCGGTGGCATACCGGGATGCCGTGTTTTGCGACAATTGCGGCTGCGATTTGGCATTGGCGTCTCGCGAGGAACCGCCGACGGCACAGGAAAATGAGTCCGCTTCAACCCGTGGGGTTGCAGAATCCGCCTTTCGGGCGCCTGCCTCGACAGAACTGGCGAAACCACGGATTGAGGGGCGTGATTCGGTTGTGCCGGGCGTGACAACTGTGCCTATCATGAATGTCTATACGGTGCCGATTCCTATTCCCAGCATTCCCCCAGTGCCGAAAAAGGCCATCCCGACGGCCCCATCCGGTAGCGACGGCGAGTTGGACGTTGCCTATAACGTCAGTCGTATCTTTATTGAGGAACTGGAGATGCCTTTCCAGTTCCGGTTTATCGCCAAGTGCGAAGGTATTTCATCCATTTGCGTCGAGATCCGCCGCAAACTGTCGCCATATGCGGAAGACCTTGTGGCGCGTGATGAACCATCATGGGTACCTGTTCCGGGGCGGGAGATGGACAATCCAATTGGATTTACGCCTCGATCCGGTTCCGGGGGGGCTGGCCAAGTGACGTTTGAGATTTACGTGGGATATCAGGTGGATGGTGTACAGAAATGGTTCACCGTCCGGAAATTGCATCCCATTTTCGAACGGAAGACCAAGGTGGGTGCGGTTATCCAGCAGTTGAATGTGCAATTCAGCAACGAAGTCAAACAAGGACATGCGGGTGATGTCCAGGTTAGACAGACTCTGGACGGCATTGAAAAACTGGCTCAGCACAAACACGAGCAGATCGAGGATTTTCGCGGCCTGGATGTACCTGAATTGTGGGTGCAGTTGCCATTGTGCAAGTGTCATTACAAACCGATTCAACATGGCGGCCCCACCCATCGTATTCCGCCCGCTGAAGCGCTCAAGAAGCGGCTCACCCTGACCAATCAAGGATCTAAAATCCACTTGCTTGCCAATAGCACGATTCAACTTGGGCGGCATAAGGAGAATGACATTGTCGCCAGGTTATTCAACCCGGATGAGAGTTGCCTTGAAAAGGCCAGTGCATGGATTAGCCGTTATCATTGCCGTATTAAACTCCAGGACGACTGCTGCACTTTGGAGGACAAAGGTTGGTATCCGGAAGATGGCAACTTTCGCCCCAGCGCCTATGGGACCATGCTCGATCACCAGTTGGTTCCGAAAGGGAAATCGCTGGAGATCGCGCACGACCGGGATTTTACGATTACGCTGGCAAAACAGAAACAGGATTCATCGGATATTTATGTTTTGGAAGGACGGTTGTGGACGGTTGGCGCGCTGGGCCCCCAACCCAAAACCTGTCGTGAGGGATCGCGACCGGGTGATCTTGCGGCTTTGGTTCTGCGACGGAAAACGGGAACAGACGAGATATTTGTGGTGCTTTTGAAATCGTTTTGTTTCGGCCGACTGGGGCAACAATTCGGCAATCTCTGGGTCTGCCGGTGCGAAGAGGCTTTTTCGGTCAGTATGGATGGGCGCTGCGACTGGCTGATTCCGGGACGGCAGGTATCCTCAACCAAAGGGATTATTCAGGTGTCAGCATAAAGTTGGAACTGGGTTGCGGCAAACCAAGTCGTTAAAAATACGACGCTGGGAGGAAATATGAAGAAGATCAAGAGCGTGTGGGAGTGTTTTGCGAGTGCGGCACTGATAACCGGCGCACTGTTTGCGTCGGGGTGTACCACAAATGGGAAAATCGTCACCCCTATTGTTGCGGACCAGCAGAACGTGCCAGTTGCCGTCGTCGTGGACACGAACGTCCCCGTTGCCATCGCGCCACAACCACGCCCGCGCAATTCAGTGATTACCAACCAAGGCCGCATCGGCAACCCCACCGTTGTGGATAAGAACGGTTCGGTTGCTGTCGAATCAGCCACGCGCCTTCTTAATGTGGAGATTAAACTGCGAGACGACCCAAAGTCGGATCGGTTCGAAGCGGATGTTAGCAAGGCGATCGAGGGCGTATTGGCAGACAAACGTTTTTCCATGGATGCCAAGACCCCCGATATAGTGGTTGCACTGGGAACCGAGTTGGTCCTTTTAGATAAAAGCGGATCATACTTCCGCTACAACGGCAAAGCGGATGTCCGTGTAGAACGCAGCCACGATGCGCGTTTGCTGGGTCAGAAAGTGATTGAAGTTTCCGGTGACCGTAAATTGACTGAGTCCGAGGCAGAGCTTGGCGTGAGTCGGAAATTGGGGGCTGCGGTCGCTCAATGGGTGATAGGTGTGTGCGCCCCCCTGCAAACAGAATTGGCGGCCAACGATATCACTATCAAAAGGCGGGCTCCCTCCCTGAAAACGGATGATCCAGACTACGTCAAAAAGTTTGTGGACCGGGTGGGATCGCTGGGTGGGATATTGTCATGCCGTCTGGTCCAGCAGGATAACGATGCGCGGAGCATGGTCTTCAGGGTGGTATATTACCGCAATCTGTTTCCCGAGGGATTATTGAACAAATTGACGTTGATCAAGGATCTGCAAATCCGGCCGACGAAGTAAAGATGGTTTTGATAAATCAGAAGGAGTAGATCTGAACATGAAAAAATGCAGCGTAATATTGTGGATGGCGGTGGCTGGCTTGGTGGTGGTGATGACGGCAACTGCTCAGAATGCGGATGAAATTCGCCAGGGCGTTCAGATGGCCGTGGCGGATGCGCAGAAATCACTGGCGGCAAGCAGTATTCCGCGTAACACGCCCATTTCCCTGCTGCCGGTGGGCCGGGACCAGGGTGCTTATGTGGAGGGCTTGCTGAAGAATGCCGTCACCGCTGCCGGATTGACCTATGTGGAAGGCAGGAATGATCCTGTTTGGGGCGAAGTGCTCAAGGAAGTCGAATGGGATGAAAGGAAGGGCGATATCCTTGATGCCGCCACAATGGTGAAGTTCGGCAAACTGAAAGCCACTAAGATCCTCATGTACGGGACGTTAAGAGAGTCATCCATCTCCGGTCAGCGCATCTTTGTGGAGATTGAACTGCATGCCAGTTCCGTGGAGACCAAGCAGCATCTCTGGGGTGGTACTTTCGCCAAACGTTTCTACCTGCCTGGAGTCTTGGAGGGCATCGTTTCGGTGGAACAATTGCCGCCGGAGGTCCGTGAGGTGATAAAACGTAGCTTTTTTGAACAGGGCGCCGCGTCCCTGGCCAAGGCTGAGGGAAAATTAAAGGGCATCCGGACCGCCGCGCTGATCCCATTGGCGGGCGACATTGACCAGTACGTCACTGGTCTGTCACGCGACCTGCTGGCGCAGACCAGAAACCTATACCCAAAGAACCTTGATGCCATGACACTCGCGGAGGCTCGGGTGATCCTTCGTGATCAGCCGCAACGTGCCGATGCGCTCATGCATGGGGCCGTGCGCGATGTGTCGCAACGTTTGATCAAGGAGTGGCCGCTATCCAAGACCTATGAAGTCAGCACGGAAACGCAATTGTATATCGAATCGGTGACTGGCGAAGTGTTGTGGAGTTCGACAATCTCCGCGAAAGGCGAGTACACTCATGGTGTTACTGTCTGGTCTTGGGCGTCTGGACACCGGACGGCGGCGTTGGCCATCGTACTCGGAATCGTGGGCTTGCTGGTGGTGATCTTCATTATCAATAAATCCACGGTAGCGAGATAGGTACGGCGTATGGAACGGTGCTCTGTCTGCGGCAAGGATCTTCCGAACAAATATGCCCTGGGCGCTGGCGGCCGCTGCGAGGAGGCGGGCTGCGATGAGATTCTGTGCTCATTGCACTGGAACCGCGGAAACCGCCATTGTCGCCGGCATGGCTATGTTGAGTTGAAGTCTGCGGGCGGGAGCGGCGGACCGGGACAGGAATCGCTACGTGATGCCATAGAGTCGGTGGAACGTCCGGCGGCGAAGTCGGATCCGACACAGGAGAAGCAGGAAATGAATGAGCAGGCACAGGTACCGGTTGATAAAACAGGAAAATTCGAACGAGCAAAGTCCGCTATGAGGGAGGGATTGCGTCTCGCCAAAATGATGGGGGTTGGCGCCGCCACGCTGCTGGCGAAACTCCGGAAGGACAAATCTCCCGAAGCCATGCTGAAAACCATCGATCAGTCTCTGGATCTCAATCAGAAACGATCGTCTGGAAGCGGTACGAAAATGGAGGCGCTTTTCGCGGAAATCTCCGCCAAGAAGCTAGCCTACGAAAAGGCGCCCCCCGCCCGCAAGCGTGTCTTGGAGGCGGAACTAAAAACCCGGCTCTCGGCCTACAAGGCAGCGGAACGCGAATACGGCGTGCTTCTGGAAAATGAACGCATCCTTTCGGAAACGAAAGGACGCATGATGGAAGTGCTGGCGTACGGCTTCGCGGGAGTCAGCGAAGCGCAGATTGACCAACTCATAGACGAGGTCGAACAACAGGTGGATGCCGCCGAGGGCCGCGTGGACGCCGCGCGTGATTTGGATCGGGCCGGAAAACGCAGCGACCGTGAATCCGATCGTGAATCGTTTGCCGATAAGTTGGCTGAATTCGATGGCGGGGAACCGGATGCGATAACGCCGGAACACGAACCGGCGCCGGTTCCGGCCGCTAATGAGAGTCTGCCCAGCGAGGCAAAAAAGAAAAAAGTTGAGGAAAAGGAACCCTGAATCATGAATAAGAAACAAGCAGCATTGTGGCTCGGCGCGGCTTCGATAACGTGCCTGGCCTTGGGATTACTGATGACTCATCATGTCATTCGCACAGGGGAAGGCACCGTTATTTTGAATAAACGCTTTGTGACATTGCACCATTCGTATGTGGATGCCCGCACTTGGAAATCGACCGACTTCAAGGCCAACCCGGAAGTGCGGCAGGTTATGATCCGAAATGGGTATGCCGATGTTATCTCTCGTGCGCAACGACGGGAACTGAAGCAAAGCCTTTCCAGATTGAAGGTCGAAATGGGAGTCAAGTGTGCGGAGTTAAAAATCTCGGTCATGCGGAATATGGTGAAATTGGTGGATGTGACCACGGACTATTGGTTTCCCACTGGCAAAAGTTAGCATCAAAGAAAGGCTCCAATTATGAGTATCTTGTTCAAATCGAAGCAGGAACGCGCACGGGAGGATCGGCGGACACAACGCCAGGCTTTCCGGCAGGCGGAGAAGGCCATCGATGATGTGAAGGACCGTGTCAAACAGATGGCGAAAGATTCCAAGAAGCAATGGGATCAGGCGCGTGAAGCGGCCAAAGGCGGCGAAAAAGCTGCCGCGCAGCGGTTGCTGATCGGGTACCGAGCCAATCAGGTGCTGATGACCAAACTGGAGCAGAAACGCTGGGTTTTTGAACAATACTTCACCAAACTCCAGGCTGCCCAGACCGACCAGCAGTTCACCACCGCTCTCGCTGCAATCAACAAGGTGGTAAATATCGATCCCGAGAAAGTGACCGATGTCTTCGAGGCCTCTCAGGATCTGCTTGGCGAACAAGTTGATACCGACCGGTTTTGGGCCAAACTATACGACAAGGAGACCGAAGGCGCATCCGGTGCGCTGGAAGACCATATCCCTTCACTGGAAGATCTCAGCCGGCAGCTGGAATCCGAGGCTGGCGCCGAAATTGGCGGCAGTGCGCAGAAGGCCGGCACGGAATTGGATGCCCGTGTCAAATCCGGGCAGGAACGGGTGAAGAACTTGCTGGAAGGTAAATAAGTCATGGGTTTTCTGCTGGAAAAGAAACAGGAGCACGAGTCGGCCTGTGAATCCGCCATTCGGGAAGGCAATCTCCGGGCTGGAATTTTTCATGCCGCCAAGGCTGCCGAGTTCGCCTTGGCGTTGGCGGCCTCAACCAGCGACAATCTGTTGGCGCGTTACACCGAGGATGCGGAAGGCTGGTTGGAGATTGCCGAACGCTTGAAAACAAATCCCCCGAAAAACCAGAAACCCGAACTCAAAGGACAGAAGACCCCGGATAATTCCACTGATTCCCCCGACGAAGACTGGCTCGTGTCCGAAAAACCGTCGGTGACTTTTGACATGATCGCCGGCATGGCGGAGGCCAAAGCCACCATCAACGAGATGGTCGTCCTGCCTCTTAAATCGCCTGAGAAAGCCCGCGCCCTGGGCTTGAAGGCGGGCGGCGGCGTCCTGCTATATGGTCCGCCGGGCAATGGCAAGACCACCCTCGGCAAGGCAGTGGCGCATGAATTAGATGCCGCGTTCTATTACGCTTCCGGCGCGCAAATCCGATCCAAGTGGCATGGCGAATCGGAACAGAAATTGCGGAAACTGATCCAGACGGCTAAATCCCAACCGCTTGCGGTTTTGTTCTTGGATGACGTGGATGGACTCCTGCCGAAGAGGAGCAACCAGTCGGTAGTGGACAATCGCATCGTGGTTCAATTTCTGGCGGAAATTGGCGGGTTTGAGGAAAGCCAGAACGTACTGCTCATTCTCGGAGCCACAAACAAACCTTGGGAAATTGACGAGGCGGTCTTCAGGACGGGCCGGTTTGACGAAAAAATCTTCATCGGGCTCCCCGATGAACCAGCTTGCCGGGGAATGCTCCACATGCATCTCGATAAATTGCCCCTGCGAGCGGGGTTTGATTTCGAGGTATGGGTTAAACGACTGGCTGGGTATACTGGTAGCGATATCGTTGGCATCGTCAACGCAGCTAAACGGGCGGCTCTAAACCGTAGCGTGCGGGAGAATACAGATCCCCTCCTGACGGAACAGGATCTCGATGACGCATTCAAACACATTCCCTCGTCAGTGACGGAGAAACTTCTGCAGCAGTACCAAACGTTTCAACAGGCGAGATTTGGGTGACCTATGAACTGGGGTCATTTGCGTGAACACACCGATTTTTTGCGAACTATACTGAACACGATCATTTTGGTTGCGGGAGCTGCGGGTAGCATAATTACGTTGGTTAAAGGGAATACTATGCCCGTGGTGTTGTCTATTGCCGCTGCTGGCATTGCACTTGTGTTTATTTTGACAGAGTTGAAGGACCGGCGTGACAAGAAGCGGGGCGTTGCGAGCACCATGCAGGCGATCAAATCAGTTACGAACCAGCAGAGCATTGAAGGTGTCCCATACCCCATCGTGCTTTCTTCCAACACTACGGGGTCCGCTTTCAAAACCTATCGGAATCAAGGCGGCCGCCTGATTGTGCGTTTGATGGCGGCCAAACCGGTCCAAAATACCACCTAACACCTGCCGCCTAACAGCCCTGCAAGTCGCCAATTCCCATGAATAGCGAGACCGACGCCACTCTTAACGCGATGCTGAGCGAGGCCTTGCTGGAGGTTCCGTGCACTGAATGCGGCAAGTATGCCATGACCTTGGAAAAAACCAAGGTAGCGGCCTCATTCGAGTGTCCCGCCTGCAAGAAGCGGACCTTTGTGGTGCAGGGTGAACAGGCTTGTGCGGTCTTTTCGGAATTGCGCCTGACCAGACTTGTTCGGTATGTCCGGACAAAACGCTGGTATTGCCCTGAGCATGCCGGTGTACCCGTTTCCATTGTTCAGGTCCAGGCTGGCGATCATGACCCCCGCCTGGTGACGCTGCATTTCTTGTGCAAACGCGGGAACCGTTTCTTCGGCCGTCAGCGGATTCACGCAGGCACAATTCCGCTCGATCTGATGTCATTGGAAGCGGAAATGCTGTCGGAATCATGAGAGCCAACCGTTCAGATCCATTGGATGTGGGAAGAACTAGCCAACCTTTAGTCCCTTACGAAATGAATCAATCGCAAGATGGTCATCATTTGAAACGTCTTGGTTCCGGCTATGCCGGGTTAGGTTTTACCTCCCATGACGCCAGCCTTACACCCGGCACCACGCTTGGCCAGTACAAAATCATCCGCCTGCTGGGCCGTGGAGGCATGGGCGAGGTGTATGAGGCGGAGCACACCACCTTGGGTCTTCGCTATGCCATGAAACTTCTGCCCGCCGATTTTGCCGCCCGACCCGGTGCATTGGAACGCTTTCGCCGGGAAGCGCGTGTCATGGCCCAACTCCATCAACGCAACGGGGTCACGTCTCGACATTCGATTCCGCTGAAATAGTCGGTGAGGGCGGATAGAATTGCCGGAATGCTATCCGTGCCTCGCACGGTCACAGGCGCGCCATCAGACATGACTTTTTGCTTTTGGCGGGGCCGGGGATTTCCTGACCAAATGCAATTCTTTCCTTTCCAGCAATTCCCATGAGACATCCTCTCCTCCCGTTACCCCGAGCGCTGCGGCCAGCGGCATCGGCAGATAAACATAGAACCTCAGGTTTTGGCCTTTCGATCGAATGGCCTGAATTTTGAGCGGATAAGACGCGATTGCCGTTTGTTTCGACATAGGTGTCCCTTTCGCTTTACAATATAGCCTATAGGCTATATTATGTCAAGCATGTTTATTTCATGCTGTTTTTCCAGGGACGACTTGGAGTCCGACGCAGTCAAACCATTTGCGCTCTTCAGGGATCGCATCCGTCCGGTGATCGAAGAACGGCGACAGGAACTGGAGGCGATGTATGCCCTGGTGATGGGGCGTCCCGAGATTGATCCAGTATTCCTGACCGGGGTGACGATCCTTCAAATGATGGAGCGGCTTCCCGATCGGCAGGCCATCATGGCCTGCCTGTATGATGCACGTTGGCGTTTAGCGCTCGGGATTTCCGATGATTGGGTTGGCATCAATCCGAGCACGTTGGTCTATTTTCGCCGCCGGATGGTCAAGCATAGTCTAGCCCGACTTTCTCAACTGGGGGATGCGGCGCGCGTGAAAGCCAATGATTTGGCGGGTTTGGGGTGAAAGGTCTTCACCACACCGTCAGGCACGAACGACGGGCGCCAGCGACGATATTTTCGGCGGTGGCTGGGGCGGAAGTTGCAGTCCGAGCATCGAGAGCAACAGTTGGGCGGGGCTGTCAGGCTGGGTGTAGCGGTTCATTGTCAGCCACTGGCCCGTGGTTGTAGGCGCACAGACGTCCAGCATCTGGATACCGGCCATCTGTTCCATGACGCGTGGCGGCGTCAACCCACCGGCATGGTGTCGCAGCAGGTTCTTCAGCGTTACCTGCAGGCAGTACGCCATGAAGGCTACGAAGATGTGCGCTTCGATCCGATGCTCCAGTTGGTGATGGATCGGCCGCAAGCCGAGGTCGTTCTTTAACTCTTTGAAGGCTTGTTCCACCTCCCCCAGGCGCATGTACATGCGCCAGAGTGCGGCAGGGTCGCTCGCCGGCAGGTTCGAACGCAACACATAGTGGCCTTCGCGTCGGCGCACCTGCCGCAAGGCGGCACGATCCAGCGCAAAGGAGAACGGTTCGGTCTCGATGCGGACCAACTGCCAGAACCGCCCGGCCTCCCTGTCGAGCGGCCCCCAGACGCATCAGTAACTGCTCGCGGGTCTGGCGCTTCATGGCGGCGAGCTTTTTCAGGCGCTGCCAGAGCCGCTTCAGTTTGCGTCGGCGGATGGCGCGTTCCTTCTGCACGCGGTCGCCACTGCGGGTCAGGACGTACACGTCGCCGTCGTCGGAAAGCAACTTCACCGTCAGCCGATCGCGAACCTGCTCCCATGGTCGGCTGGCGAACGCCTGTTCCAGTCGCCCGAGTTGTCCCTTGGGCGTTCCCACCAGGTAGTGCACCGGCGGATCGCTTTGCCGCATCTCAGCAAGCAGTTCCTCGGTTGGCACGCCACGGTCCATCACCCAGATCCGTTGCGCCTGGCCATAACGCGCTTCGATGTGTCGCAGGAAGCCCCGCAACGTCTGTTTGTCCTGCGTGTTGCCGGGCAGCACCTCGTAGGCCAGTGGGAACCCCTCGGGCGTGACAACCAGCGCAATCACCACCTGGACGCAGTCGGATCGCTTATCCCGGCTGTACCCATGCCGACGCTTGCTCGTCGCCGGATCGGGTGGATCGATCTCGAAATACGTACTGGTCAGATCATAGAGTAGGACCTCGAAACGTGCGCCAAACAGGTCCTTCCAGCGCGGCACCAGATGGTCGAACAACGCCTCCCGATGCGCCAGCAATTTGTCCAGACAGCGGTAAAGGTTCTCCTTCGCCGCCGGACGGAAATCATCCCCAAGTAGATCGGCCATGGCGGTCCGGTCATACCACAACCGGTGCAGGCGAAACTCGCTGCCGGGATCGATCAGCCGGTAGGTCACCAGCGTCTTGAGCACATGCAGCCATCGCGTTCCCTCCCGTGAGGCCGGCAGGCGTGGCGCCCAGAACTCATCCAAATTCAGTCGCGACCACAACTCCAGCGCGAGCCAACACGCACCCCACTGCCGCGGTCGCCGCAGTTCCAACTTGTCCATCCGGATCTGGACGTGGGACACCGTAACGGGTGGTTCGCGGTCGGCAGGAAACAGGCACAACTGTGTCGGGCGCTCCTCTGCGATGGCATCGATCGCCTGGCACCAGCCGGCCTGCTGGCTGTCGTTGATCTCACCCAGGTACAGCAATGTCTTCTGCACACTGCCGCCATTGCGCAACCGGCGGTTCTCCACCACGCTCCAGTACCGGTGTGCCTTGCCGTCCTTCCGCCGGGTGGTGTGTCGCAGAAACATGCGCGCATCATCGCGCATTCCAATCATGCCGCGCAATTGGGTAGGTCTTCACCACAAGCCACTTTCGCCTCGCCACCCCCAGAAACATTGCCCTCTTCGCGCGTTACCACATGCAAAATCGTTGGAATGTACCGCCAGTTGAGAAAGTCGGGCTAGCCACGGTGGCGCTGGAATCCGGTCTGGAAGCCATGCGTAACGCCGGTGGCGGGGGTGCTGGAAGACATGCAGACGGTGACGCATCCGGCCATGGGAACGCCGCAAGGAGGGGTGATCTCTCCGGTACTGGCCAATATCTATCTGCACTACGTGCTGGATATGTGGTTCCAGAAGCAGGTTCAGATGGGGATTGGATCGGAACCGCCAGCCGCACGTCAAACGGCGCACGATGCGTGAACGGCTACGGCGGGCGTTGCGGGACTTGGCGACTTGGCTCAAGTCGGAGCGATCATCGGGCCTGCGGCCCATGATGCGTACGCTGGCCAAGAAGCTGCTTGGGCACTGGAACTACTACGGTGTACACTACAACAGTGAAAGCCTGAAAGAGTTCTACTGGCAAGCGTGTCGGGTTCTGTTCAAGTGGCTGAATCGCCGCAGCCAGCGGCGTGGGTACTCATGGGCTCGGTTCAATGCGATGCTGGAGCGATATGAAATACCGAAGCCACGCATCGTCGAACCGGTTGTGAAACGACGGTTTGCGTTTTGTTGATCCGCCTCGTGCGGAAGTAGCGAAAGAACACAGTGAAGAGCCCGGTGCGGGAAAACTGCACGCCGGGATCTGTGCGGGGGGCACCCGGCAACGGGTGTCCCTACCGCGATGCCGGGGAAGAGATAGATATGTCATGCATGTTTAGAATATCGGGCAAAACATTGGATGTTGACGACCTTCTGTCTCATATCCCTCTCAAGTCCACTCAGGTGTACCGAAGGGGTGAACCTGTATTCCCCAAAAGTCAGCCCAAAGGGAGGAAACATAAAGAATCGGGAGCCGGTTTCCTCGTTAGCGGCGCCGACTTCAACCGATTTCAGGTGCAGAAGAGGGATGCCATTGCTTTCTTGCGGACCAAGAAGGCGATGGTTCGGAGAGTCATGGCCTGGCCCGGGGTCGACGGCGGCGAACTCGATTTCGGAATCGAACAGCGAGAGGTCATTGTCCAGTGCGAGTACTTTCCCGCCCAGTTGCTCAAACTGGCAGGTAGCCTTGGACTCGACATCGAAATCTCGCTCTATCCACCATTTGATGAGAAGAAGAAACGGAAAAGGCCAACACCATCTCGCACTTTACGTCGCGTACCGCGCCGAAAGTGAAGGTGACCGTTGTGTGCCGGGCAAGGCCCGGCTGCTAGCGGGTGAGTCTGCGGAAGCAGACAAGGCCCGTCCCAACCAGGTAATGGTGAAGGGAAGCCAAGGGCAAGGGGAGAGCTGGTAACGGCGCCCCGGAACCCGCCTTCCGATGAATGCGCATGAAACGACGACCTTTACAAGGGCCGTCCCGCATGGTCTGTCAACTCAACGAGTTCCAGCCCCACGAAGTGCGAACGATAATACCGCGGTCGCGCGTGAGCAGCCGGTCCGCCTGGCGCAGTGTGTACGCGCCGATGATGAAGTCGGCCATGAGGCGGTTGCGTTTCCCGCCGGCTTTTCGATGGAACACAGAAACTGACGGCTTAATGATGCGCGTTAGCGACGCTGGTGTCAATTATGTGTATTGTCATCTGCTTCGGACGATTGTTTTCAATATGGGCGAAATTCATCGCAACGCATCCGCACGTCCGCACTCGCAAGCATGTGAAACAGGCCGGGAATTTCCTGTTTTTCTGACGCCCTTGGGTTCCGTGGCGTGAAGGTCATCGAAAGCGGTCAAACATCTTCCGCAATGGCCGACACGGCGTGTATAAGCGCCTCCAGGACGATCGCCATTTTTACGTAGTCCAGCTTTTCGGGAGTGTCATCGAGGGCATGATAGCGCCTGGATCGCAGGTAGGCGGTGTCGGTGACCGTCAGCGCCGGATAACCCTCCTGCCAGAAGGCCCAGTCGTCTGACCAGCCGATTCGCTTGACCAATGCCGGCACTCCGGCGGTCTGCAACGGAAAATCGGTGGCCCGCCGGAACTCCGCCGCGAGGCTTTCGCGCCAGGCGCGCGAGCGCCGGTTGCTGACAAACCCGATAAAATTGGCGGTTCCGGGCATGAAGAGATTATAGGGAAACGGATAATGCTGACTGTGCGGGTCGTCGGAAAAGCAGCCGATCGTGTCCAGCGAGATCATGCCGGCAATCCGCTCGTTTCGTTTACGGCATTCGCGCGCGTAGACCCAACTGCCCATCAGCGGCGTCTGAAAGAAGGGATGTTCCTCGTTGACGAATGCCACAAAACGGAGTGTGCGGGCGGGACTGGACGTTGCGAAATGTCTCGCAAGCGCATTGACACCGGCAATGCCGCTGGCGTTATCGTTGGCGCCGGGCGTGCCAGGCAGGCCCGGTACGCGCCGTGTCGAACGCATCCGGCGCATGCCGCAGCGCGTGTCATAGTGCGCGCCGACGATCACAATTTCGTCGGGCCGCTCCCGCCCAGGCAGTTCGGCAACGATATTGAAAACCTCGCGGCCCTCGGCCAGGAACCCCTGGCGCCGGACCGGGTACCCCAGCGCCACGAGGGTCTCCTCCTCGTAGCGGGCAGCGGCGGCCAGTTGTTCCGGCAACCAGACATTCCGTTCCCCGATTTCCGAGGCCAGGGCCGTCACGTCCCGCCGCAGCCGCGCCGCCAGATATTCCTGACCTTTCCCTTGCGAAGCTTTGTCAAGACGTACGCTTTTCATCTTTTTTCAAATGTTTGTCGACAAACTCACGAGGTGTCAGGACTTCAATGCCGGCGTAGCCTGATGTCTTGCGTAACGCCTTGTCCCCGCTGGCGATGGTCTTTGTATTGCTGACCAACGCGCAGGCGAGAAACTTGTCGTCGTCCGGATCGCTGCATATTTGTTCTATCAGCGCTGGCGCGTTGACGACTTCTCCTTTGAACGCGAGAAGCTCGAAAATTGGCGAAATGTCAACCGCTGGGAATGTATTGGCGAGTTCCTGACCGACACGTTCATACTCGGCTAGAATCTCGGGCGACAGGATCAACGTTAATCTTCCGTGCCTCCAAGCGTTCAGAATCTCGAAAGGCGGACCAGAAAAGAATACGCCGGACACAAAGACGTTGGTGTCCAGAATGACTTTCATTTTCGGCTTCTAACCTTTGAGACAGCCTTCGTAATGTCGGACCGCTTCAGGCCGCTTATCCGCGCCTGTTGCCGGGCGCTACGGATGAGATTGTCGAATCCGTCCATGGATGGAGGGGTGATGGTCTTTAAGATCACGACATCGCCTTCTCCAACCACAACAAACCGGACACCCGCCGCCAGGTTTAGTTTCCCACGGATATCTTCCGGAATTACAACCTGACCTTTCGATGACATGCGTGTCGTCGCCAAAGCTTCCATAATTCTCTCCTTTGTTGCGTCTTACTGGTAAGATTATGCCAGTGGCGCTGCCGGCCGGCAACAAATTTCTTTATCGCTTCGTTTGCAAGGATTGTCCCTGTATTCCGGCGCTCACTTGGAAGAACCGGCACAAACGCTTTCGTCGAATCGCCGGACGGTTTCGCAGTGTATGCGCACGCCGACCGGGATGGCCGCGTCGGGGAAATCGAAGCGCGGACTGTGGAGCGGCACCAGGGGGGAGCTGTCGGAGGCGCTCACGCCGAGCCGCCAGATCGCGCCCGGCACATGCTGCAGGTAATAGGCGAAGTCCTCGCCGCCCAAACTGACGGAGACATCCCGCACGCAATCCGCGCCCAGCGCGTCGCGGCCGACGCGCTCGATGTGCGCCGTGGCCGCGGCTTCGTTTGTCAGCACGGGATAGCCGGGGGTCAGGCGCACCTCGGCGCGCGCGCCGTAGGCTTCGGCGGTGCGCTCCGCCACGCGGCGAATGGCCTCGCGGGCCTGCGCGCGTCCGGCGGCCGAGAGGGTGCGCAGCGTGCCGCAGAGCGTGGCGCGGTCGGGGATCACGTTATAGGTCGTGCCGGACTCGATGCGGGCGATGGTGATGACGGACGGCTGCGTGGGGTCGAGGTTGCGGCTGACGATGCTCTGGAGCGCGACAATGACATGCGCGGCGGCGAGAATGGGGTCGGTGCCGCGATGCGGCGCCGCGGCGTGCGTTCCTGAGCCGTGAATCACGATGTCAATGGAGTCCGTGGAAGCCATGGCCGGACCGGCGCGCACGCCGATGGCGCCGATCGGCAAGCCCGGCCAGGCATGCAGGGCAAAAATGGCGGCAACCGGCGGGGTCTCCAGCGCGCCGGCCTCGCACAGCAGGCGTCCGCCGCCGCCGCCTTCCTCGGCCGGCTGGAAAATGAAGCGCACCGGGCCGCGGAGTTCTTCGCGGATGGCGGCGAGCACGACGGCGGCGCCGACGAGGCAGGTCACGTTTCCGTCATGACCGCAGGCGTGGGCGCAGCCCGGCACGCGCGAGGCATGGGGCAATCCCGTCTCCTCGGTCATCGGCAGGGCGTCCATGTCGGCCCGCAGCGCCACGCAGGGACCGGGTTTGTCCGCGTCGAGGGTGGCGATCACGCCCGTCCCGGCCACGCCGGTGCGCAGGGTCATGCCGGGCAGTTTGGCCAGACGATCGGCCACGCGCGCGGCGGTGCCGTGTTCATGGAAGCCGATTTCGGGATGTTGGTGCAGTTCGTGGCGCAAGGTCACCAACGACGGCAGGGCCTCGGCTATCAGGGGCGTCAGGTCACGCATAAATTCCCTCCATCAACGTTTCGGTTTCTTATTCACGACGTGTGGTTTTTCAGGATTTTCGGATAATTCCCGGATGTCGCCGATCAGCGCCTTGACGTCCTCTTCCCTGGTCGCCCAGGAGCAGACAAAGCGCGCGCTGTCGGTTCCGATGAAGGTATAGAAATGCCAGCCGCGTCTGCGCAGGGCGTTGAGTGTCGCGGCCGGCATCTGCAAAAAGACCTCGTTGGCCTGACATGGGTACTTGACCTTCACCCCCGGCACGCCGGCCGCCTGTTGTTCGATCAGTTTCGCGAATTTGTTGGCATGCGCGGCGTTTTTCAACCAGGCGCCGCTTTGCAGGGCGCCGATCCAGGGCGCGGAAAGAAAGCGCATCTTCGAGGCCAGTTGGCCCGCCTGCTTGCAGCGGTAGTCGAATTCATAAGCCAGTTCGCGATTGAAAAACACGACGGCCTCGCCGACGGAAAAACCGTTCTTTGTGCCGCCGAAGCAAAGCACATCGACCCCGGCCTGCCAGGTGATCTCCTTCGGTGTCACGCCAAGGGAGGCGACGGCGTTGGCGAAGCGGGCGCCGTCCATGTGTACTTTCAGCGAAAACCGCGCGGCCAGCTCGCGAATCCGCTGTAGTTCCGCCACCGAGTAAACCGTTCCCAGTTCGGTCGACTGGGTCAGGCTGAGCGCCTTCGGTTTCGGATAATGAATATCCTGCCGCCGCTCCACGGCGTGTTGCACGGCGGAGAGATCGATTTTGCCGTTCTCGCCGCCCACCAGGAGGATTTTCGTGCCGTTCGAGAAGAACTCGACCGCGCCGCATTCGTCGGTTTCCACGTGGGCGGACTGATGGCAAACGATGCCATGGTAGGACTGGCAAAGCGAAGCGAGGGCCATGGAGTTGGCGGCCGTGCCGTTGAATACGAAGAACACGTCGCAGTCGGTTTCGAACAAATCGCGGATGCTCTCGCAAGCCTTGCCGGTCCAGGCATCGTCGCCGTAAGAACTCGCATAACCGTTGTTGGCCTGGGCCATCGCCTCCCAGGCCTCCGGACAAATTCCGGCCTGGTTGTCGCTGGCAAACTGATTTCCCGGTACTGACTTGTATTTCATGTTTTCTCCCGATTGAAGTGAATCCGCAACACCGCCTGTCGCTTAAAACCCCGCGCCGGCGGCGGCGAAACCGCGGGCTTCGCGGCGCGCCCAGGCGTCGGTCTCGAACAGTTCGTCCAGCGTCGGCGTCGCCGCGGCGGACGGCGGCGTGCGCGCCAGCACCGCCGAGACCGTGCGCCAGATGCCGCCAAAGGGCATGCGTCCCTCCAGAAACCAATCCACCGCCACCTCGTTGGCGGCGTTCAAAACCGCCGGTTGCGCGCCGCCGCCGGCGGCGGCCTCGCGGGCCAGCCGCAGGCAGGGGAAGCGCTCGCTTTCCGGCGCGTGAAAATGCAGCGCGCCGGCGGCGATCAAATCCAGTTGCGGCAGCCCGCCATCCACCCGCTCGGGCCAGGTCAGCGCGTACTGGATCGCGAAACGCATGTCCGGCGGGCCAAGCTGCGCGAGCACGCCGCCATCCACAAACTCCACCAGCGAATGCACCAGGCTCTCGGGATGGATCACCACCTCGATGCGTTCGAGCGGCACATCGAAAAGCCAGCGGGCCTCCATGATTTCCAACCCCTTGTTCATCAGGGTGGCGGAGTCCACCGTCACCTTGCGGCCCATGTTCCAGCGCGGATGGCGCAACGCGTCTTTGACGCTGACGTGATCCAGATCCAGCTCCGGGCGCCGCGCAAAAGGCCCGCCCGAGGCCGTGAGCAGCAGCCGCCGCACCGACGCGGGTCGCGCGCCCTGTAGACATTGAAAAAGGGCGCTATGCTCGCTGTCCACCGGCAGCAGCCGCGCGCCCGTGCGCGCGGCGGTGGCGCAGACCAGCGCGCCGGCGGCGACCAGCACCTCCTTGGTGGCCAGCGCCACGTCCATGCCCGCCTCGACCGCCGCCAGCACGGGACGCAGGCCGGCCATGCCGACCATGGCGCAGAGCACCAGATCGGCGCCCGAGGTCCGCACCAGTTCGACCACGCCCGCTTCGCCTTCCAGCACCCGCACGCCCGCGGGCGCCGCCTGGCGCGCGGCGGTGGCGGCGGCGGGATCGGCCAGCGCCACGCTTGAGACGCCGAACGCGCGCGCCTGTTCGAGCGCCCGTTCGCCATGCCTGTTCGCGGCCAGACCGACAATTTGAAAACGGCCGGGAAGCGCCGCAATCACGCGCAGGGCGTTTTCGCCGATCGAACCCGTGCTGCCGAGCAGGAGCAGGCGTTTGGGCTTATTCGATGAACCAGATGACATAGAAGTAAAGCGCCGGGGCGGCGAAGAGCAGGCTGTCCAGCACATCCAGCAGCCCGCCCATGCCGGGAATCAGCGTCCCGGAATCCTTGGCGTCCGCCGCCCGTTTAAGTTGCGATTCGACCAGGTCGCCGAGCACCCCGACACAGGAGAGCAGCAGGCCGAGGATCACCGCGTCGTGCCAGTGCACCACGAGAATGCCGAACCAGGCGCCGCCGGGCGCCGCCGGCAGGAGCGCCATGACGGCCAGCGCCGCCGCGATGCTGGCGAGCAATCCACCCGCAAATCCTTCCCAGGTTTTTTTGGGGGAAAGATGCGGACAGAGCGGATGCCGTCCCCAGCGGCGGCCGATGAAAAATGCGCCCATGTCCCCCGACTTCACCACCAGCAGCAGAAACAGGCCCAGCCTGCAGCCGGTGGCGGGCATCAGTTCCAGGGGCGCGGGCGGATCCCAGCGAAAGAGCATCCGCAGCAGGAAGCCGAGCAGGAACGGCACGTACAGCACGCCCAGCAGCGTGACGGCCACAGCCTGGACCGAGCGCCGGTGTTCGTGTTCGTAAAAAGAGCGTACGCAGAGCGCAAGCAACAGCAGAAAAATAACCAAAATTCCCGATTCATCCGTCACCGGCCACCAGGTCGCCGGCAGCACGGGTTCGTAGGCGCGCGCGATGCCCGCCAGCATCATCAGCGCGCCGCCGGCGATGCCCCAAACGCGAAAAGCCGGCGTCTCCATGCGGGCGGCCAACCGGTAAAACTCGTGCAGCCCGACCACCGCGAAGAGCAACAGCACCGCATAGCCGAAAAGCGACGGCAGTTCGAAGGCGCCCGCCCAGACGAGCGCGCCGAAGGCGAGGCCGCTCAGGATGCGTTTATGCAGCGATGTCAGCGCGATGTTCATGAGGCCTCCCCATAACGCCGCTGACGGCGCGCGTATTCCTCCAGCGCGTCGTGAAAATGTCGCTCGCGGAAGTCCGGCCACAGCACATCGGTGAAGTAGAGTTCCGTATACGAAAGCTGCCAGAGCAGGAAATTGCTGATCCTCAATTCGCCGCTGGTGCGGATCATCAGATCCGGATCGGGCACATCGGGCGCATAGAGATGCGCCGCCAGACAGGCTTCGTCCACCTGGCCGGGTTCCAGACGGCCGTCGCGAACTTCACCGGCGATGGCGCGGGCGGCGGCGGCGATCTCGGTGCGGCCGCCATAGCTCAGGGCCAGCAGGAGCTGGCCGCCCGTGTAGGCCCGCGTGGCGTCCTCCACCCGCGCCAGGTCGGCGCGCAGCGCGGGCGAAAGATCCTCCAGCCGCCCGATTGTGCGCAGGCGCACTTGGTTTTCGTGCAGTTCGCGCTCCTGGTCGCGCAGGAAATGGCGCAGCAGGCGCATTAATCCGCCGACTTCTTCGCGCGAGCGCTTCCAGTTCTCGACGCTGAACGCGTAGAGGGTCAAAAACTCGACCCCGGCGCTACGGCAGGCGCGGATCGCGGTGCGCACCGATTCAGCCCCCCGCTCGTGCCCCTTCAGCCGGGGCAAACCGTGAAGCTTGGCCCAGCGTCCGTTGCCATCCATGATGATGGCCACATGCCGGGGCTTCGCGGCCGATTTCCTGGGGCGGGGATCGCTCATGGGCCCTGGCTTACACGGAGAGACGGAAGGTGCTGTCGCGCCGCGGTCCAACCGAGAGAATGCCCAGCGGCACGCCGGTCAGCCGGCAAAGTTCTTCCACATAGGCGCGGGCGGCGGCGGGCAGGTCTTCGAAGCGCTTCACGTCGCTGGTGGCGCAGCGCCAGCCGGGATAATCCGCGTAAACCGGTTTGCAGGCGGCCAGGATGCGCGCCGAGGCGGGCACGGTTTCGTGGCGTCGTCCTTCGCAGGTGTAGGCCACGCAGACGCGGATGGTTTCCACTTCGTCGAGCACGTCGAGTTTGGTGATGGCCCAGGCGTCCACGCCGTTCACCTGCGCGGCGTAACGCGCCACCACGGCGTCGAACCAGCCGCAGCGCCGCGGCCGGCCGGTGGTGGCGCCAAACTCACGACCGCGCTGGCGCAAATGTTCGCCCATCGCGTCGTCCAGTTCCGTGGTGAACGGACCCTCGCCCACGCGGGTGGTATAGGCTTTGACCACCCCCACCACTCGGTCAATGGCCTTGGGCGGCAGGCCGGTGCCGGTGCAGGCGCCGCCGGCGGTGGAGTTCGAGGAGGTCACAAAGGGATAGGTGCCGAGATCGATGTCCAGCATCGTGCCTTGCGCGCCCTCGAAGAGGATCGAACGTCCGGCGCGCCAGTCGGCGGCCAGCGAAGCCACGGTGTCGCCGATGTAAGGCTTGAGCGCTTCCCCGGCCGCGCGCAGGTCCTTCAAAGTCTGCGTCGCATCCAGCGGCTCGGCGCCCGCCGCCGCGGCCTGGAGGTTGGTTTCGTTCAGGCGCTCCCGCGCGTTTTCTTCCCAGCCGCTTTCCAGCAGGTCGCCCAGGCGCAAACCGGCGCGGTGCGCCTTGTCGGCGTAGGCCGGCCCGATGCCGCGCTGGGTGGTGCCGATGCGCGCGCCGGCCGCGGCGCGGCCCTCGCGCGCGGCGTCGGTGCGGCGGTGCCAGGGGCCGACGATGTGGGCGCGGTCGCCGATTTCCAGCCGTCCGCGCACGGTCACGCCGCGCGCCTCGAGATCGCGGATCTCCTGCACCAGCGCCAGCGGGTCAACCACCAGGCCATGGCCGATCACGCAGCGCTTGCCGGGATAGAGAATCCCCGACGGCACCAGGTGCAGGACATAGCGTTCGCGGCCGATTTCGATCGTGTGGCCGGCGTTGCTGCCGCCCTGATAACGCACGACGACGTCGGCATCGCGGGCCAGCACGTCGACGATTTTGCCTTTGCCTTCGTCGCCCCACTGGGCGCCTATCAGAACCGTGTTGGACATGAGTGATGATCCCGGCCGGCCGCGGCGGGCTGGCCGCGTCCGGTTGAGACGGACTTTACCACAAGCGCAAACGTGACGGCAATGGCGTATGAACGTTACTCGACCAGGATGTTGAAATAGACCCCGCGCCTGTTCCGCAAGTTGGTCGTAAGCCGGGATTTACGGCTTGATGCGGTTCCAAGCCCCGTTGGTATCGTTCGTCCGCCCGCAGGGACGCGTGAATTCCGACTCCCAGGCGGGGCCCCAATCCGCGATCGGCGGCAGGCGCAGTTTCTCCTGCGTGAAATCCATGAATTTGAGCAGGCAGTTGACGGCATCGAGCGTGCCCGGAAAGAGCGCCCACATGGTCAGCCACCAGGGTTGGATGTCGTGAATCTTGCAGAAGCGCATCAGCCGTCCGAAGCCGCGCGACAACTCGACGCAGTTGTGTCGCACAGCCAGGACCGCCGGCGCGGCGTCAAGGTCGCCGCACATTTTTCGCGGGTTCATGGCTGTCTTCGCTCCGCTGGGTTTTCTGTTCCGTCAAATCGGGGCGGCGCTCGGCCGCTATTTCGTCCAAATGGGCCGCGAGCGAGGCGCGCCAGTCGGAAAGCCGGATATTTAGCGCGGCCTGGATGCGGGCTTTCGAGAGCACCGAGTAGGCGGGGCGGGGCGTTTTGGAGGGATACTGGCTCGACAAGACCGGACGTACGGCGCAGCCGCCCGGAATCAGTCCCCGCGCCGCCGCCGCCCGCTGTATTTCGAGGGCGAAGCCGTGCCAGGTCGTTTCGCCCTCATCGGTTACATGATAGACGCCGGGCCGGACGCCGCCATGGGCGATCGTGCGCATGATAACGTCCGCCAGCGTATGGGTCCAGGTGGGCGTGCCGCGCTGGTCGGAAACGACGTCCAGCGTCATCCGTTCGGCCATCAGTTTGAGCATCGTGGCGACAAAGTTTTTGCCGTTCCGCCCGTAGAGCCAGGCAGTGCGCAGGATTACGTGGTCCGGGCAGGCGGCGCGCACGAGCGCCTCGCCGGCCGCCTTGGTGCGCCCGTAGGCGCCCAGCGGGGCGATGGGATCGTCCTCCAGATAGGGGCGCGTGCCGCGGCCGTCGAAGACATAGTCGGTCGAGATCTGGATCATGCGCGCGCCGCAGGCCGCCGCGACGGCGGCGATGTTGCCCGCGCCGCCGCCGTTGATCGCCAGGGCGCGCGCCTCCTCCCGCTCGGCCTTGTCCACGTTGGTGTAGGCCGAGGCATTGACGATCCAGTCCGGCGTATGGCGGGCGGCGAAGTCGCGCAGCGCGGCGGGATCGGTGATGTCGCATTCGATGTCGCTGCCGACCCAGGGCCGCCCCCCGCTTTCCAGCAGGCGGGCCAGTTCCGTTCCCAGCATGCCCCGGCAGCCGATCAGCCAGATCATGCCCAGGGCGCTCCCAGATCCTTCAGCAGCGGCAGCGCGGCGTCGCGCGGCGAGACCAGCGGCGCGGCGACCGGCCAGCGCAGGCCCAGGGCGGGATCGTTCCAGCGCACGCCCCGGTCGCTGGCAGGGTCGTATTCCGCCGTGCATTTGTAGAGCAGGTGGGCGGTCTGGCTCAAGGTGGCGAAGCCGTGCGCGAACCCCGGCGGCACCCAGAGCATGGCGTGATTTTCGTCGGAAAGCTCCACCCCGCAGCCCCGGCCGAAGGTGGGCGAGCCGGGGCGCAGATCCACGGCGGCATCCCAGACGCGGCCGAGCGCGACGCGCACCAGTTTCCCCTGCGCGTGCGGCGGCGCCTGAAAATGCAGGCCGCGCACGACGCCCTGGGAGGAGAGCGAGTGGTTGTCCTGGACGAATTCCGCCGCGATCCCGGCGGCGCGGAAGTCGGAGGCCCGGAAGGTCTCCATGAAAAATCCGCGCGCGTCGGACAGCACCCGCGGCGTGACCAGCACCAGATCGGGAATCGCCAGCGGCTGGAAGGTGAAAGGCATGGGCATGCTCCCCGGACTATGCGCCGACGGCGGCGCCGGTCATGGCGAAGTAGCGGTCGTCTTCGATATATTCGGGCACGCTGTTGCCCGTGCCCAGCGCGTAGCCGCCCCGGCCGGCCGCTAACGCCAGCATCGCCAGGCTGCGTTCGCGAATCTCAGCGAGCGTCGAGCGCATGATGAAATTCAAATCGATCCCGCCCAGGATGGCGATCCGTCCGCCCCAGCGCGCGTAGGCCTCCTCGACGGGCATGATCACGTCCTCGTAGGAATGTTTGCCGTCATAGCGCATCATATCGATGATGTCGTCCATGATCTCGCGCGGCTGGCCGCAGGAGTGCAGAATGGCCGGCTTGCCCGCCGCGTGGATCGCCGCCGCGATTTTCACATGCCAGGGAAAGACATGCTTGCGCATGTCGGCCACGGAGAGCATGGTCTGGGTCTTGAAACCCCAGTCGTCGTTCGAGATGCAGGCGCCCACCGTGTCGTAAGCCGCCGCCTTCTCGTAATGCCGGACCAGGCGGCCGCCGACCGCGGCGAAAATCTCCTCCGCCAACTTCGGATCGTCGGCCAGCATGAAACAAAGGTTGTCGAAGCCGAGCAGCCGGATCACGTTTTCCAGCACGCCGCCCGGGCCGCAGACGATCAATTTCATGCCCTGTGGCAAAGCGGGCGCGACGCTCTTGAGCGTGGAATAGTCCAGCTTGTCAGGATCGGGCCAGGGGTAGGCCTCGAAACTTTCGCGATCGGCGATCGGCGCTCCCTGGTTGAGCGAGATGGTCTGTTCCTTATCCTGCGTGCCGCCGTGGAAGCGGAGCGGGGACCCGTTGACCGTGGCGTAATCGTAGCCCGCCGCCTGGAAGGCGGCGATCAGCATCCGCCATTGCGCCAGCGGGGCGGGATCTTCGGTCCAGGCCGGACCGGCCAGTTTCTTGTACAGACGGGGGTTCAGGAAGAATTCGAACAGCGTGGGCCGCTCGGGCGCCTGACAGCGCAGGACTTTAAGTAAATTTTCGAAATTCGGATTTCTTTTGGCGGCCATGCTTTCCCCCTGCGAATATGGCGTTCAATCTAGCAAGTTGTAAAAACCCGCGCAATGTAACAAGATGGCCGGGTCGCGGTGAGCCACGGCGCATCTGCAACGATTCGCAGATGCGCACATGAGTCACGGACTACCATCCGACAGATATGCGGCAATTCTCGTTATGGCAAAGAGCGAACATCGTCCGATGCTGGCCGCGGTCATGACGTTGGCCGTGGTTACGGCGTTGCCGGCCGCGGCCGCTGACTTCCGCATCGTCTGTTCCTTCTATCCCGTCTACCTGCACACCCTCAACATCGCGCGCGGTCTGCCGGGCGTCACGGTGGTGAATCTGGCCGGGGCGCAGACTGGTTGTCTGCACGACTACGCGCTGACCGTGGCGGCGCGCAAGACGCTGCACCACGCCGGCGTGCTGGTGATCAACGGCGCGGGTATGGAAAGTTACCTCGACAACCTGCGGCGGCAGCAGCCGGATTTGCCGGTGGTGGACGCCGGCCGCGGCCTCGAGCTGCTGCGCGACGCGGCGGGCGCGCCTAATCCACATCTGTGGGTCAGCGTGGCCGGGGCCATCGCGCAGGTGACCAATATCGCCGCGGGACTGGCGGCGGCCGATCCCGCGCATGGCGCGGACTACCGGCGCAACGCCGCGGCCTATGTCACGCAACTACAGGCGCTGCGGACGCGCATGCGGACGGGACTGGCGGGCCTGCGCACGCGCAAGATCGTGACCCTGCACGAGGCCTTCGCCTACTTCGCCCGCGAATTCGACCTTGAAGTGGTGGGCGTGATCGAACGCGAACCGGGCAGCGAACCGGCGGCGCGGGAACTGGCGCAAACGATAGATCTCGTCCGTCGGCTCGGCCTTCCGCCCGTGTTCGCGGAACCGCAGTACGCGGCGCGCTCCGCCGAAACGGTCGCCCGGGCGACGGGCGCGCGCGTCTACCGGCTCGATCCCGCCGTCACGGGAGCGGACGATCCCGGCGCCTACGTGGCCATTATGGAGCGCAACCTGGCGGTGCTGCGGGAAGCCCTGGGGGCGGCGCCGTGACGGAGCGCGCGCATGTTTCGGGAAGCGAGTGCGCAACCTGCGCGGGTTGCTGCACGCGGCTGGAAGGCATCGGCGTGCGCATTAACGGCGCGACTGTGCTGCGCGACGTGAATTTCCACACCCATTGCGGCGAACTGACCGTGATCATCGGTCCCAACGGCGCCGGCAAGACGACGTTGCTGCGGGCGATTCTGGGCGAACTGCCCTGCAGCGGGCGGCTGTTTTTCACCCGCGCCGACGGCGCCCCCGCGGCCGGGCGGCCGCGCGTCGGCTATGTGCCGCAGCGGCTGGACCTGGACCGCAGCGCGCCCGTGCGCGTGCTCGATCTCTTCGCGGCGGCGCTGGCGCGCCGTCCCGTCTGGCTGGGCGTCGGACGCCGCTGGCGGGAGGCGATTCGCGCGGCGCTGGCGCTGGTGGAAGCCGAAGATTTGTGCGACGCGCCGCTGGGGGCGCTTTCGGCCGGACAGTTGCAGCGCGTGCTCTTGGCGCTGGCCCTGCATCCGCTGCCGCAACTGCTGATGCTCGACGAACCGCTGGCCGGCATGGACCGCGCCGGCACGGAACTTTTCTACCGTCTGCTCTCGCGCCTGCGCTTGAAGCACGATCTGGGCATCCTGCTCGTCTCGCACGATCTCTCGGCCGCCGCGCAGGTGGCCGACCGCATGATCCTGCTCAACCGGACCATTCTGGCGGATGGCCCGCCCGAGACGGTGCTGGCCGGCGGCTCGTTCCGAAAACTGTTCGGACTGGACCTGGCGCCGTTCGCTTCGTCGCCGGACGCGGCCTCTCACGCGGCGCTCTGGCATCGCGGCGGCCTTGAGCAGCCAGGCGCGGAATTTACCCCGGCGGGTGAGCCATGAACCTTTGGGAAACCGTCTGGAGTCTGGCGCCGTGGTCCTGGGCGCAATACGATTTCATGCGCGTGGCGCTGCTCGGCGCGCTGGTCATGGCGCCGCTTTTCGCGCTGCTCGGCTGCGTGGTGGTGAGCCACCGCCTGGCCTTTTTTTCCGAGGCCGTCGGGCACGCCGCCCTGACCGGCATCGCGATCGGCGTGCTGGCGGGACTGGCCAATCCGCTCGGCGCGATGCTGCTTTTCGCGGCCCTGCTGGCGCTGGCGGTGACGCTGCTGCGCCGCTGGAGCGCGGCGTCGTCGGATACGATCATCGGTTTGCTGATGGCGGCGGCGGTGGCGGCGGGCGTGGTGCTGCTCTCGCGCGGCGGCGGGTTCGCGAAGTACACGCGTTATCTGATCGGCGACATACTGACCCTGACCTATGCGGATGTGGGCGGCCTGGCGCTGCTGCTGTTGCTGGTGCTGGCGGGCTGGGTCTGGGGCTACAACCGGCTCTTCCTGGTGGGCGTATGCCGCACGCTGGCGCGCAGCCGCGGCATCGCGCCGGATGCGACGGAGTCGGTTTTCACGCTGCTGGTGGCGCTGGCGGTGACCGTCAGTCTGCAGTGGGTCGGCCTGCTGGTGATCAACGCCATGCTGCTGCTGCCCGCGGCGGCGGCGCGCAACCTGGCCCGCGGCGCCGCGGCCTATGTCGGCGTGGCCGTGGCGGTGGCGCTGTTTTCGGGTGTGACCGGCCTGCTGCTTTCCTATTACGCCAACACTGCCGCCGGCGCCACCATGGCGCTGGTGGCGGCGGGAGTTTACGCCCTCTCGCTCGTTTTTCGCCGCGCCCCGGCGGGCGGGTGAGCGGAGCGGGTTTCAGGCTTGTCTTCGATCCACCGGATTCCGTATGATCCCCGCACGCCTTCTGGAGAGGTGGCTGAGTGGCCGAAAGCAGCGGTTTGCTAAACCGCCGTACTGGTAACAACCGGTACCGAGGGTTCAAATCCCTCCCTCTCCGCCATCCTACGCGCTGCGCTGCGCTTGCGCTTCGGATGGCAAGCCAATTTCTGGCGCAGCGCGTAACCCGTCTTTCCCCGTTCGCGGGTGAAATCGACTAATTTTCACGCGGCAGGCGGCGTTTTTCCTTTATTTAGCGTGTTTTTAATTTCAAACGGCGTGTGGGGCAGACCTTGCCCGTTGACGGACGGTATTCCTGTGCGA
>JANYBP010000126.1 GCA_025360745.1 bacterium | reverse complement strand
CACGGGTGTTTTCGTGAATGGAGGGACGACCTCCGTGTCGTCCGGACCTGCGCAAGAGGCCATAATGCGAATTGCTGCTCGGGTTTGGTCTCTCTGGTGGTATCTAACGCCGTCTATGAGGAGTACGCACGCACATTGCGGCGCGTGAAACTCCAGCAGGGATTCCAAACTGACCTAGAACCGTGGTTGGCGCTGGTCAGAAATTACGGTGTCTGGACGACTCCCACTCCGCTCACGACCCAAGTTTGCCGCGATCCCAAGGACGACATCATGGTCGAAGCGGCGCTGGCCGGGCAAGCGCGCACGATCGTCGCACGGGACAGGGATTTGACAACGCTGCAAAAGCCCTTCGGCATCCGCGTGCTCACGCCACGGCAGTGGCTCGCAACACTGCCGCGCGAGAGCCGACGGAATCTGTTTTAGTGCGGGTTGCGCCGCCTTACGGCAGCACGTGACCAGGGATGGAGCACTCCACGTTTACGCCGATCGCATTGATCTTGTAGGTGCCGCCTTGGGGACAGACCGGGAGTTTCGCCCCTTTAATATACTCCAAGACCGCCGGGATGTCGGGCTGATCGCCTTCCTTCTTAGCCGCGGCCAAAGCCCACTGCTCCTTGGCGGCTTCGATCTGGCGCATGTTATTGATGCAGGAATGTCCCTGCGACGTGGTCCTGGCTTTCATGAAGCTCGGGACGGCGATGGCCGCCATCAAGCCGACGGTCGCGACAGGCGCCAACAGCAGCGTGCCGGCGATTTCCTTCCCGCCCGACGAAGTGAGCCCAGTCGAGAGCATGCCGTCCGGCAGATTTTGAATTACGAAAGCGGACATTTCCTCGCCCTTGGCGCCGAACAATTTTTGCATGGCCGATGACATGGCTGTCGCGCTTGGGTCGCCGGACGAGGCCATCATGCTCGTCTGGAATTCCGTCATGGTCCTGGTAAAGCGGGGGCTAAGATAGACGATGCCGTTGTTGGCGGCCGGCGTGCCAAGGAAGGCCTTCTTATACTCCGGCGTGGCGACCAGGCCGTTCTTGCCCTTGAAAGCCTTGATGGCGTCGGCCA
The DNA here is from genome assembly GCA_025360745.1 of bacterium. Classification (GTDB taxonomy): domain Bacteria; phylum Verrucomicrobiota; class Kiritimatiellia; order CAIKKV01; family CAIYGI01; genus CAIYGI01. The sequence goes on along the minus strand of JANYBP010000126.1, from coordinate 7,708 downwards.
GAACCTCGGGCGTGCTGCCAAGCAGGAAGAAGTTGGCGTAGACCGCATACGAAGGCTGGAAGGGGAAGGGGATCGGCATCGGGAGGTTGATGGAACTGATTTTGGCGGATTCGCACTCCGTTTTGACGACGGGCAATTGCGCGCGCGTCAGCGGCTGTTCGATGGCCTTGAGCAACGTGTCGTCCTTGACCGCCAGGACCATCAGGAAGGAGGGCGAAGGTATCTTGATGGTGGAGCCTTTGGCCGAGGGGATCTCGATCGTGTTGTTCGTGGAAAGTTGCAGCGAACAGAAGCCTTCGTTGCCCAGGGATTCGAAAAGTTTGTCCGGGTGCGCGCCCATGTTGGTGGCGAGATTGGAAAGTTGCGCTTCGAAAGCGGCGATGCCCGCGGGTGTGGCAAAGTCCGCCACTCCGGAACGGACCAATTTCCAGAATTGGGAAAGTTCTCCAGCGCTTGTGCGCACGAGCACCGAGTCGGCGGGAATGAACCCCGTGCATTGCAGGACGCGCGGCTGGCCGCCCACGAGTCCTCGCCACAAAGGCGATTCCGCCGCGGCGCGGTCACGGGCGACAAACTCCTTGACGGTGTTCAAGCCGTCGGCCCGTGGAACCACGCTCATACCGAAGCCTTGCAAGCCGTAGAATCCGTTGCGCTGCAGGTAGCCCGGTATCTTGGTGAAGGTCTTTTGAATCATCGCCGTATCGTTATCGTCTTGAGGCAACGCCGCCACGAACTGGGACGCATGGTTGACCAGCGTTTGCACGCAACCTTCGAGATTCAAGACCAGCAACAGGTCGCCGCCAGCGTCGAGATTGGTGAGGATGGAGTTGAAACGCAGTCGCGTCGCCGCCGGATCGGCTGAATACGACGTGTTGCATGTGGCTAAAGTCAGCGACAAAACGGCCAGTATCGGTAATAGCTTGCGCATATCGGACTCCTTAAACTTTAACTTTGAACGTAACTAAAACAGGTCGCCCACCATGGGCCAACCAACTGAGGCGAAGATAAACTCATTCCGCTCGCGAACGCAACTGAAAACATCGAAATATTTTATACAAGGCGCGATGTAATGGGTCAGTGACATAGGGGAGGTGGACTAAAGACCGGCTAAAGCCGGTACACCAAACGGCATTACTTATTATTATTCCCGCGTTTGGTGTACCGCCTTCAGGCGGTCCCACCGCGTAACTGAACCATTACGGCGCGATTGAAGTTCCTGACGATTTCTGGCATGCTGCAAGTCATGAATGCTGAAAACATGAAACTTTGTGTGCGCTTGCTGACGGCGCTTGGTCTGCTGTCGCACCCGTGGCTGTCACAGGCGCAAGAGTTGTCCGGCGGGGCGCTGGTCAAGGCTTTGCGGCAGGGCGGCTTGGTGCTCGTCATGCGGCATGCCAGTTCACCCAGGGATGTGCCCGGCGGCCCGGCGGCCAATGCCGACAACCTCAAACGGGAACGCCAACTGGACGAAAAAGGACGCGCCAGTGCGGCGGCCATGGGCAAGGCGCTGCGCGCCCTGAAAATTCCCGTTGGTGACGTATATACCAGCCCTGCATATCGCGCGATCGAAACCGCGCGCCTTGCCGAACTTCCAAATCCGAAGATAAAGTCCGAACTGGGCGATGGCGGCCAGAGCATGCAGGGCGTTACCGAAGCCCAGTCCGCCTGGCTGCAAAAGCGGGTTGGCGAACGGGCCAGAGGCGGCAATTCGATATTCGTGACGCATATGCCGAATATGACCGCCGCTTTTCCGCGCTGGTCGGCCGGTCTGGCGGATGGGGAAACGCTGGTATTCGGATCGGACGGCAAGACCGGGACGACGGCGGTTGCACGCATCAAGATTGAGGAGTGGCCCGGACTGGCGGCTTTATAGTCGCCCTACGGTATTTCGCGGTGAGATCTGCGTTTTGGCCGCATTTCAAGCGGCGGCTCCCGCGTCTATTCTCCCCGTGTGACGCGATCGAGGAGGGAACAGAAATGAATAAGAACATTTTCGGGGCGGATGGCTTGGCCGCGTGCGCCATTCTGGCGGGTCTGTTGTTGACGGGCTGTGCGACGAACACTCAGAAGGCGCCGCTGCCGCCGCCGGTAACCGTGGCCGAGATTGTACAGATGAGCGGGGCAGGTGTGCCGATCTTCGACATCATCGGGAAAATCCGCGAATCCGGCACCGTATACCGCATGAAAGCCAGTGAACTCGCCAAGCTGAGGCAGCAGGGGGTCGGCGACGACGCGATAGATTACATGCAGGAGACCTACCTGCATGCCATCGAACGCGACACCCAATTAAGGGATGCGAATTATTGGACCCGCTGGGATGACGGCTACCTTTACGGGGGGATGCCTTTCGGCTGGCCATACTCCCCGTTTTGGTACTCTTCCCAGGTGGTCGTCGTAAGGGATCGCCCACGCCACGATTTCCCGCGCGGGCCGTTGCCTCAACGCGCGGGCGATGGGCATCGCCATGACGCACGGTGACGACAGCGGTGCGCCGCGCGCGGACCGGGGCGGGAAAACTCTGGGACGGCGCGTGTTTCTAAAACGTCTGACAATAGGATGTGCCGGCATGACCACGGTTGCCGCTTTCGGCCAGGCGTTGAAGAAGGACTCCGTGGCGTCGGTAAAGATGCCGGTGCTTTTCGTGGGGCACGGCAGTCCCATGAATGCCGTCGAGGACAATGAATTCAGCCGCGCCTGGGCGGCGCTGGGGAGGGCGCTGCCGCGTCCGCGCGCGATTCTCTGCGTTTCCGCGCACTGGGAGACCGACGGAACGCGGGTCACGGCCATGCCGAAACCGAAGACGATCCACGACTTCGGCGGATTCCCCCCCGAGCTTTACAAGAAGCAATATCCGGCCGAGGGCTCGCCCGAATTGGCCCGGCTCACCCGTGAAACGATCCATACGACCAGCGTCGAACCGGATCTGAGTTGGGGGCTGGACCACGGCGCCTGGGCCGTGCTCTGCCGCATGTATCCCGCCGCCGATGTGCCGGTCTTCCAGCTCAGTCTCGATCGCACACTGCCGCCCCGCGAACATTATCTGATCGGCGGCGAACTCGCCTCCCTGCGCGAACGTGGCGTGCTGATCGTCGGCAGCGGCAATATGGTCCACAACCTCGGCCTGATGGAATGGACTGACAAGCCCTTCGACTGGGCGGTGGAGTTCGATGCGACGTTGAAAAATCTGATCGTTAAACGCGATCATGAAGCTCTGATTCGCTACGACCGTCTTGGCCCCCAGGCGGAACTTGCCATCCCCACCAACGAGCATTATCTGCCGATGCTTTATACGCTGGCTTTGCGCGGCAAGGACGAAAAACTGGCCTTCTTCACCGAAAAGGTCATGCTCGGTTCCATCTCGATGCGCGGATTCAGAATCGGGTAAAGCGTAGGCGGCTCAATCCTTGTCCTGATTGGCGGCCTGATCGGCTGGCGATTCCGGCGTTCGGCCCATCTTGCGGTCCGCTTCGGCCGTCCACTCCAGCATGATGCGGTCCATTTCCGCGGGTTCCAAGCTACCGGTCGCGGTTGATTCCCAAAGCGGTTTGCCTAATGCGATATAGCAGCATGCAAAGGGCTTTGGTAATAGATAACGGCACCAGGTGTTTTTAACGATCCAGGCGCGATCCGCGCTCGTCGCCACCGGTACGATCGGATAACCCATCTTCTGAGCCAGGAAGAAAATGCCCGGTTTGGACTTGTAGATCGGACCGCGCGGTCCGTCCAGCGCGAAAACTCCGCAAGCGCCCTGTTGCATGGCGTTTTTCATGCTTAAAAGCGCCTGGACGCCCTTGCGCTTGCTGGAACCGCGCACCGGCGTGCAGCCGAAGCGCTTCACGATTTTAGTCTGAATTTCGCCGGCCCAGCTCAAATCGGTCATGAAACAGGCGTGCCAGGCGCTGAAATTCGGCACCAGCAGGAACTGCCGGCCGTGCCAGAATCCGTAGCAGACTTTGGTGCGATCCAGCTTCAATAAATCGGGATGGATAAAAAACTCAATCCTCAGTGTCTTATTATAAATGGAAATAATGCCCGTCGCCAGGAACGCCAGCAACCCGGTGACGGTTGAAGAGTAGGTGATTTTGCGCCTGAAGCTTTTCAGCGCTGAGCGGATGGTGTTCCACATAACATTTACTCCAGGCGGCTGAGCGGGCGGGGGTCGCAGGCGTTGCGCACCCCTTCGCCGATGAAAACACCGAGCAGCATGACGATGAAGAGCGCCAGCGAGGGGTATAAAATCAACCACCAGGCCCAACGGAACTGCTGCGCCTGCTGGAGCATCTCGCCCCAGCCGGCGGTGGGCGGCGGCAATCCGAAGCCCAGGTAGTCGAGCGCCGCCAGGGCGCCGATGGCGCCGACCAGCGAGAATGGGAAGAAGGTGATCACCGGCGTCAGGGCGTTGGGCAGGATGTGGTTGAAGATCACGGAGCGATGCGGAAGTCCGGCGGAAAGAGCGGCCTCGACGAAAGGTTGCCGGCGCAGGCGCAGGAACTCGGAGCGGATGTAGTAGGAAATGCCGATCCAGTTGAAGGCCGCATAAACCAGCAGCAGCAGTCCGAAGCCGCGGCCCAGTACGGCGCCGAGCAGAATCATGACGTAAAGAAAGGGCAGGGCGTCCCAGATTTCTGTCAGGCGCTGGCCGACAATGTCCACGGCGCCGCCGAAATATCCCTGCAAGGCGCCGAAAACCACTCCCAGCGTCATCGAAAGGACGACCAGCAGCAGTCCGAAACTGAGCGAAGTTCGCAGGCCGTAGAAGAGCCGGGCCAGCACGTCGCGTCCGGCGGCATCGATACCGCAGGGATGTCCGGCGACGGGCCGGAACGGCCATAGGATATCCTCGCGTTCGAAGCCGGCCTGCCAGGCGGCGCCGCGCTGCTCGAACGCCATGGCCGGTTCGGGCGCATCGAAGCGGCGTTGCGCGGCCTCGTAAAGTCGCGCGCGCAACCCAGGTTCGAGTCCGTTCCAGAGCGCACCGCCGGAGATCGCGCGGCCGCCGCGTTCCAGCACCACGCGCCCGGCGGCGGCGTCCGGCGCGGCGAGTTCGCGCAGCGTGAGGCGCACGGAATCCGGCGGCGCATCGCGTGGCTCATAGGTGGCCAGGGCGATTTCGATCGCCCGACCGGGTGTGTTTTGATGTGTGGCGCGTCCGGCAATGGCGGGCGCGGCGCGGTTGGCGCGCCGCGCGGCGATTGCGGTGACGATCTCAGGTGGCAATTGCCAGACATCCGACAGGCGCAGCCCATCGGGCGCTTTGCCGTTTGGTCCGCCGAAAAAGGGCGCGACTTCGCGGGAGCGGACGATCGTGCCGTCGGCCGCCAGATTCAGCGTGCCGGTCTGTCGCAGCGGCGCGAGCAGAATTGTGACCCTTTCGAGTCCGTGCAAAGCGGCGGGCTGAAGAATCGCGTTGGGTCCCCAGGAATGAGGCGGGAAGAGCATCCAGTTGCCGGAACCGGGGGCAAAAGCCGACGTGGCGGCGATGGCTTTGTAATCCGGCCGCGTCGAGCGTCCGTTGTCCACAAAGCGCGACTCGGGCACATACTGCAACACGGGACAGAACCAATGGCCGCGGAAACGGACGATCAGGGGCTTGTCGTTGCAGAGCAGTTCGGCGAACAGGCTGAGCGCGTAAAGTCCGGTCAGCAGGCAGAGCGAAACCCAGGCCCGCCGCAAACGCCGAAAGCGGCGCCAGCGGGTGCGCGCGACGGAGTTGAGTGGCGGCGGATGGCTCATCGGGCGTTGCGTTGGAAGGAAATGCGCGGGTCCACGATGACGCAGGCCAGGTCCGAAAGCACATGCCCGAGCAGCCCCAGCACGGAGGTCAGCGCGAGCATGGCCATGAATACCGGATAGTCCCGTCCGACGATCGCCTCCAGGCTCAGCCGGCCCATGCCGGGAATTTCAAAAACCTGCTCGACGATCACCGACCCGGCGAACATGACCGTCATCAGTCCGCCGATGCCGGTGGCGATCGGCATCAGGGCGTTGCGGACGGCGTGGCCCCAGATGGCGCGGCGCAGCGAGCCGCCCTTGGCCAGCACCGTGCGCACGTAATCGCGGCCAATCTGCTCCAGCAGCGAGTTCTTCATCAGAATCGTGAGCACCGCGAAGTTGCCGACGACATAGCAGGCGACGGGCAGCGCCATGTGGCGGGCGATGTCCCACGCTTTACCGAGCGGGGACAGGTGATCGTATTGGTCGGAGACAAAACCGCCCAGCGGCAGCCAGTCCCAGAAGGCGTCCACAGCGCCGGAAAAAAGCATCTTGAGCACCATGCCGCAGGCGAAAACCGGTAGCGCATACCCGGTGAAAACAAGCAGGCTGGAAGCGGCGTCGAAAACGCCGCCGCTACGCACCGCCTTGGCGATGCCGAGCGGAATGCAGATCAGGTAACTCAGGACGAAGCCCGTGACGCCGAAGATCAGCGATACCGGCAGGCGTTCGCGGATCAGTTGCCAGGCGGTTTTGTTCGTGAAGTGATAGGACTCCATCCCGAGGCCCATGCGGTCGCGAATCAGCCAATGCCAGTAGCGCAGGGCGAAGGGCTGGTCGAATTCGAAGTGGTGGATCAGGTCGGCGCGCTGCTGGTCGGAAACCGCGCTGACGGCGCCGACGGCCAGCGGGGCGCTTTCGCCGCTGCCCATGCCGCGCATCTGCATCAGCTTCTGCTCGACCGGTCCGCCGGGAACGAACTGGATCAGGCCGAAGCAGAGCAGCGTGATCCCCAGCAAAGTCGGCGGAATCAGCAGCATCCGTCGCAGGAAGTATTCGAGTCTTTCCATTTAGGACTTCGAACGAATCATAATCAGCAGCATCTTGAAGGGCGCCGCGGCGGCCTGCACATCGTGCGGCACGTTGGCCGGCATGATGATCATTTCGCCGGCTTTAACCTGTTTGGTTTCACCGGCGATGATGAAGCTGCCCTCGCCTTCGACAACTTCGACGACGGCGTCGAACGGCGAGGTGTGCTCGCTCAGGCCCTGCCCCTTGTCGAACGAAAAAAGCGTGATGTTCCCCGTCTCTTTTTTGAGCAGCGTGCGGCTTACCACGGCGCCGGCGGAATAATCCACCAGTGTTTTCAAATTCAAGGCTTTGCCTTTAAGTTCGTCCATGACAACCTCCCTTTGCAAATGATGCCCAATCGCGGCTTGAACCGCAAGGATGAATGGGATGAAGTGAGATTTCAGAACCGTGTTTTGCCTGGTACTCGGGCAGTTAAGGTGCCGATAGACCCGGTGCATCGAATTGCCGACCAGGTGAGCTGAACATTTCTGAACACTTCTGAACACTTTTCGGAAAAGTTGGGCGGCTCATTCTTTGGGCGGCGCTCCTTTTGCGCCCCGTACGGTTGTCCGAACCGGATTGACGCGACGTATGGAAAGTGAATTTCTGTTCGCCACCGACCACTGGAACTCCTCCCCGGCCTCCAGTCCGATGGCCGCTGCCAACGGCAGCGGGATGAACAGATAGAACCTGTCAGTCCGCCCTTTCGAACGAATCGCCTGCACTTTGACGGGGTATTTTGCTTGCATGGGTTAAGGCTAGCTCATGGGCTAGCCATTGGCAAGTTAACCGGACTTTCGCTATTCGACCTTGAAAGTCGCCTTTTTCTGGGTGCGACGCATTGAAAACCCCAATGCTTTCGCTGTTTTCATGCGGCAAAACGTTTGGCTACAGACCTACCCTCTTTTTTAAGTTGCGTGTGCGG
>JANYBP010000102.1 GCA_025360745.1 bacterium | reverse complement strand
ATCTTGCGCACCAGTTGCTTGAGCTTCTTGAACTCGTTTGCCCATTCTTGAACCTCCGGGGCCAGGTCGACAGGCACGTAGACGGTTTGCGTCTTACCGGCGGTTTTGAACGTCAGCTGCCAGGTCGGCGCCTTGCGGCCGCTCCTGCGGACTTTGCTCAAGGTGCCCTCCACCAACGCGCCGATTTCCCCGAGTCGCCGCACATACGCGTCCCGGAGCCGATAGTGCCTTCCCTTGCCGTTTATGGTTGTGTCCATGCCATAAGTATTACACCTTAGACTATTTAGTCAACAAAAAAAGCGTCTCGAAGAATCTTTTTCTTCGCAACGCTGAGAATTCCGCCCCGCCCTCACCCCCTCGCGCTCTTCAGCCTCCCATTTCAACTCGAAGAATGTGTGAGTTGGAACCGTTGGCGTCATCGTGGAAATCAGTCCCTCGATCAAGGCGGTTTCCAGGGGCCAATACAAGCGCGCGGAGCTGCTCGGAAAATCCATGTACGATTTCTATCCGGACGCCGTGATACGCGAAAACCTGTTGCGGACATTGCGGGAAATGGGCCGTGTGGCCGACTACGAGGTCATACTGAAAAGCCGCGACGGCTCGCTGATCCCGTGTTCCCTCTCCGCCACGATGCAATTCGACGCCACCGGCAACCCCATCGGCATCATAGGCACCATGCGGGACATTTCCGAACGCAAGCGGGCGGAGGAGGAGCATGAAAATCTGCAGGCGCAGTTAGCGCAGGCGCAGAAGATGGAATCGGTGGGGCGGCTGGCGGGCGGCGTGGCGCACGACTTCAATAATCTGCTGATGGGTATTCTGAATTACGCCCAGTTGTGCCGGGAAAAAGTCGAACCGGGTCATCCGATTCGGGAATGGCTCGATGAGATCACCGCGGATGCCGAGCGTTCCGCCAAACTGACCCACCAGTTGCTCGCCTTCGCCCGCAAGCAGATCATCTCGCCCAGAGTGCTGGACCTCAACGACGCCATTTCCGGTATACTCAAACTCCTGCGGCGGTTGATCGGTGAGGACATCGCCATCAACTGGCGGCCCGGACACGACACCTGGCCGGTCAAAATGGACCCCGCCCAGATCGATCAAGTGCTGGCCAATCTTGCCGTCAACGCACGCGACGCGATCAACGGTGTGGGCACGATCGGTATCGAGACCGGCAACGTCACGCTCGATGGCGCCGACTGCGCCGGGAAGGCGGGCGCCAGCCCCGGCCGATACGCGCTGCTGACGGTAACCGACAACGGCTGCGGCATGCAGCCCGAGACGCTCGAACACATTTTCGAGCCATTCTTCACCACCAAGGGCGTTGGCGAAGGCACGGGCCTGGGTTTGGCCACCGTTTACGGCATCGTCAGACAGAACAACGGCTTCATCGAGGTCGAGAGCGCACCCGGCAAGGGGACGACATTCAAGATTTTCCTGCCGCGCGTCAGCGCCCGGGAAACGGAGCCGATGCCCGTCGCGGCGCCGGCCAACACCCCGGTCGGCCACGAAACCGTGCTGCTGGTCGAGGATGAGAAGTCCGTGCGTGTCACCACGCGCATTTTTCTCGAAAATCTGGGTTACACCGTGCTGGTCGCGGAAGATCCTGAAAAGGCGCTGCGCCTGGCCGCGGGTCATGCCGGCGATATCGATCTGCTGATCAGCGATGTGATCATGCCGGGCATGAGCGGTCCCGATCTGGCAAGCCGGCTGACGAAAACGCTGCCCGCCCTCAAGTGTATTTTTATTTCAGGATTCACTTCCGATGTCGTTGCGCAAAGGGGCATCCTCGATCAAGGCGTGAATTTCCTCTCCAAGCCGTTTTCGCGCGACCTGCTGGCCTGTAAGGTGCGCGAGGTGCTGGGTGCGCCTTCATGACGAAGCCGACCGGGCGCGCAGGGGGCGTTCCTGGCCGACGTTTTTCGGGCGCCGATCCCGGCTAGCGCCCGAAAAACTCACGGGCCGCCTGTTCCCAGCGCGCATTGTCCAAGCGCGCCATCGCGCCGATGCACAACGCTTCGTTGGTCGCGCCTTCCGGGGCATTCGCCTTCGCGAAGGCCACGAAACGTTCGATGTCGTCCTGAAAGAGGGCCACGGCCGACTTACCGATCTTGAGCGCCGGAATCTCGATATCGAGGTTTTCGCCATCTATCACGCAGATCCAGTGGTTGTGGTAGGAAGTGACATCCAGGCCTTCCAGTTCTTCGTTCAGGGCCTGGTTGACCTTCAATACCTGGCCGCTCAGAGGAGCGTGAAACTGGATCCTGCGTCCGTTCTGGCGAACCGCGAACAGCGGCTGGCCGGCCCGAACGGTCATGCTCGCGTTCGGAAACTCGATGCCGTCCACGCGCCCGATCAGCTTCTTCGCGAAATCGTCAAGGCCCACCTTGGTCGAACCGTCCTGCGACACGCTCGCCCAACAGTGCCCGGCTGAGATCAAGACGCCGCCCGGTATCGAAAACTCCCCGGCGCGGACCGCGCCGGTCTCGGTCGCGTGCGTGATTTGTATGCGCGGTTTCAACTGCTTCTCGATCCGGTCACGCCGCTTGATCAGAGCTTTCTTCACGAAAGAACGCAATTCCTCTTCCGTGAACGGCTTCTGCACATAATCCATGGCGCCGAACTTCATGCATTCCACCGCCGTCTCGACCGTCGCGTAGCCCGTGATGATGATCACGTCGATATCGGGACGCATGTGCTTGACCGCCTTGACGACATCCACGCCGTCCATCTCCGGCATGCGCAGATCGGTAAAAACGAAATCGTAGTGGTGCGTCTGGACCAGTCCTAGCATCTCCTGTCCGGTCTGCACCGTGTCCACCGAATAGCCGTCCAGCACCAGGATCTTGCGGAGACTGTCCAGGACGACGGGCTCGTCATCCACGCAGAGGATGCGCGCCGCCTGATCCCTGACCTCGGCCCGCTTCAGTGTCCTGGCCTCGCGCGTAAAGTCGAGCTTCAGGCTGACCGACAGCGCCTGCTCCCGCTCGAGGCGCTGTTTCCGCTGCTGGATTTTCCTGAGGCCGGCCCTGAGCGCCAGATCCACCACAACACAAACGACGACGAAAACAAAGACTAGTCCGAATCCCATGGCGGTGCTCCTTATCCCGTCGCGTTCGAGTTGCCTGGCGTGCTGTGCGACGCAATGCGTCGGTGGGCGCTTCCAACCCCCTGCAGTATCGCACGATGCCGCCTGAGTATCAAGACAGCCAAGATCGTACTCCAGTTCGGACGGAAGCACCCTGTAAAGCCAGCCGTCTCCATAAGGATCGCGCGCGACCACGGCCGGGTCCGCCAGCGCCAGGGCATTGACGTCGACGATCCGTCCGCTCAGCGGGCTGATCACCCCGTGCGACACGTCGTCCTCCGCCACGATCGCGGCGCAAGCGCGGCCCTGCACCAGTTCGCTTCCGGCGGACGACAAAACCACGCGCTGAATCGCGCCGGTCGTTCTGGCGAAGATATCGTTGACGCCGATCAGCACGGCGCCCACGGGCTCGACCGCCGCCCAACTCATCTGCCCGAGCCGGTGATAGCGCGGCGGGCAGTGTGTGACGGGCCGCGCCGCCCCTTCCGTGTCCGCCACCTCCATCAGCCGCCCGTAGTTGAACCCGCGCCGCACGACCGCCAGCAGTTCGTCCGCCGTGAAGGGCTTGGCGATGAAATCGATCGCCCCGCGGCGCAGCGACCGGACGGCATTCTCGACCGTCGAGTAACCGGTGACCATCACGACCGGCGCGCGGCTGCCCAGGACGGCGGCTTGCTCGAGGAATTGGAAGCCGTCGAGATTCTCCATCATGATGTCGCAGAGCACGAGCCGGTATGCGCACCGGGCAAGCCGCTCCAGTCCGGCCGCGCCGCCGTCAACCGCATCCACCGACAGCCCTTCGCCGCCGCAGATACGCGCGATTCCCTGCCGGATCACGGCTTCGTCGTCAATCGCCAGTATGTCGCGGCTTGTCTTCATGGATTGACGGGGATGCGGACGATAAACGTGGCGCCGGCGCCCACTTCGCTTTCCACGGCGATCGTCCCATTGTGATTGTCTACGATGCCCCAGACCACCGCCAGTCCCAGGCCGGTGCCCTTGGCGCCCTTGGTGGAATAGAACGGTTCGAAAATCTTCGAGAGTTCCTCCCGTGTCATTCCGCAGCCCGTGTCGCGAACCCTGATCTCGACGAAGTCCTTGTTGCCCGAGAGGTCCACGCTCTCCCAGCGCTGCCAGCCGCAGCCCTCGCGCGTGCAGCCTTCCACCACGCCGGCCGAAGGCGCCTCGAATGCGTAGATTCCCGCCTGGCACAGGGGACAGTTCTTGTTGTCCACCATCAGCGAGACCGAGCATTCGGGGCAGAGGGCCTGGCCCGGCTTGTCCTTCCTGACCGGCGCGCCCTGGCGGTTCGCGCCCTTTCCGTACATCGGATCCAGATGGACAAACCATTCGTCGCCCCCGCTGCGCTGCTTCATCCTGATGGAGGGCTTGCCGCCGATCCGCAGTTCGTTGTCCATCAAACTGTGCCGCCGGGGACAGCGCGCCTGCTTGATTTGCGTCATGCCGACCGGCGACAGGTTCAGCGCGGAAGTGCTGACCGTGATCGTACCCCCCTCGGGGCCGATCGCGTCCCGGGCGTTCACGAGCAGGTTTACCAGCACCTGCTCGATCTGATTGGCGTCGATCGTGGCTCGCGGAAGGGCGGGATCCAGCTTTTTTTCGAGCGCGATGCGATTCAACGCCAGCTGCCGTTCCACGACCGAGAGCGCCCGCTGGACGACCTCGTTGATATCCGCGGCGCTTTTCTTGGGAATCGACTGGCGGGCGAAGTCCAGCAGGCTTTTCACGATCTCCCGGCAGCGGATGGTCTCGCGCACGACAATCTCGATGTCCGCGTGGATTTCCGGCTGAGCCTGGGTTTCTTTGAGCAGCAGGCTGCTGTACGTGAGCACTCCCGTCAACGGGTTGTTGATCTCGTGCGCCACACCGGCGGCCAGCCGGCCGAGCGAGGCCATCTTGTCGGACTGGAAGAGTTGCATGCGCGCCTCGGAAAGTTTGCGCGTCATGTGATTGAAGGAGCGGGCCAGCATGCCGAGTTCGTCCACGCGGCGCTCGTCGATTTTGTAGCCGAGATCGCCGCCGGCGACATGCCGGGTGGCGGTCAGGAGCTGTCTGACGGGAAGATCCACCCAGCGCCGCACGAAGACGCCGATGATGGTGCAAAGCGAGAGCACGGCGACGACGGCGAAAATCACGATCTCCATCCGTCCGCGCCGTAGGGCGACGTCGATCGTCGCCAGCGACAGGACGACATCGAAAACGCCGAGCACGGTCTTCGATTGCGGATGCGCGTGACAGGCCGCCGTCCAGCACGAGGCCTGATTGTAGATCGGGGTGATGATGCCCAGCGTGCGGGATTGGTCGTGGGGACGCCGGAAGACACGCGTCCGCTCCTTCATGCCCAGGCTCTTGAGCGGCGGGTCGCTGAAGTGGCAGCGGACGCAGCTCTCGGCGCTCTTGTCGATCGTCTTGCCGATCTCCGCCGCGTCGGAAGAGTAGCTCACCTGGCCCGACTTGTTCATGATGCGGATGCGTTCGATGCCCGGCTGGTTGCCCATCCGCTTGATCGTTTCATGGATGCGGGCGGGTTCGTTGAGCAGCATGTCGTACTCGGTGCTCGACGTGACCGTCTGGCTGACCTGGCTGGCATGGCGCTCCACCTCCGCGAGCAGGCTGCGGTTGTAGGAGCGGATGTTGACACAGGCGAAGATGCCGATCGTCAGCAGCACCGTCAGCCCCACCGCCAGCGTCAGCTTCAGCCCGATTTTCCGGCGGATCATGGGCGTACCCGCGGCGTTGGCGTAACTGTCGTTTTGCCGGGCTTGTTTGCCGGCCAGGACTTGTCGGTGTGGCACGCCGTGCAGGAGGGGGGCGTCGCGAAGGCCTTGTCCCCGTGACAATCCTGGCAGTCCGCATCGCGGTGTGCGTCGTCCAGCGTGAGCCCCGTCTTACCGTGATCGAAGGTTTTGCGCCAGCCCGGGTGGCAGGTTTCGCAGGAGCGCGGGCCCTTTTTGAATGCGCCGGCGGATTTGTGACAGGCGCCGCAGGTCATGGATTTATGGAATTTGTAGAGAATGCCGCCCGCAAAGGCGGTGGCCGGGACCGGCGGCGCATTGGTCGTCAGCGCGGCGGCGGCATGGCATGTCCCGCAGCGATTGCCGGCATCGCATTGCCGGTGACATGCCACACACTGCCGGTGAATGGCGCCGCGCAGGTCCGGCTTTTCCAAATCGTCTCGCAATCGCGACGGCGCATGGCATGCGCCGCACTTGCGCATCGGACGTCCTTCCGTGGCCTCATGGTGGCACTCGCCGCAGCCGCTCCCCATTTCGGACATTTCCGCATGCGCTTTGTGCCGGAAAACGACGCGGCCGTAGTGTTCCGCTTTCTCGTTCATGGCGATGCTGTCCGGACCTTCGGCGGCGCTGTGAATCCCGTGGGAGACGACGCGGGCGCATTTCGCCAGCGCGGCGTCCGCCGGCTTCGGCCGTTCCGCCGTATGACAGGGCTGGCAGGCGGTGCCGGGAGAAGATTTCCCGTCCGCTGGACCGGACTGCCCCCACGCGCGCAGGGCCAGTGTGCCGGCGATCGCCAGCGTAACGCAAAGACGTGGGCGCATGGTTTATCCTCGAACGGTGAACTTGTCCTTCGGCGCAAGCGAGCGATCCGGGCGGCTGATCACCGGGAAGATCATCACCGCCGCCCGGTACAGCAGCGCCAGCATGCAGATGAATCCCACCGTCACCGATATTTCGCCAAACGAGGGAACGTAGCGTCCGAAGGAGTAGGGCGGCGTATATGCCACGACGAAATTGTTGAAGCGGTTCAAGGCCACCCCAGCGACGACAAGCATGGCCGCGGTGAAAAGCAGCGCCGGCGACTTCAACACGCGGCGCATCAAAAGCATGCGCAGGGGCAGAACCACGCCGGCCAGCACCTCGACGACGAACATGACGCTTTGAAGGTCCAACTCCGCCAGGTGGACGAAGGTCTTCCGCACGAACATGTCGCCGATTTTGAACGCCAGGTAGACACCCAGCAGCGGCGTCGTCATCCAGCCCAGGCGCGAGAGCACGGCCATCTCCGGTTTCAACCCGAACGAGCGCGCCGCGAGCAACGATTCGACGATGACCATCGGGAAACCGACGGAGATGGCCGAAAGCAGAAACAGCAGCGGCAGAATCGGCGTCTGCCAAAGTGGATGCATCTTCGGCCCCGCGATGATCATCAGCGTTCCCAGCGAGGACTGGTGCAGCGTCGAGAGGACGACGCCCGCGATTACGAAAACGAACAGGGTTTTGGAAAGGCCGCGGTCCAACGACCGGAGCAGCCGATCGACCGGCTGGTTCAGCCACGCCAGGGCGCCCCACAGACGCATCTGGCCGATGAAACGCTCCGTCACCACGGGCAGGAACTCGATGTAAAGCACCGTGACGTAGATGACGACGCAGATGCCGACCTCGAAGAGGGCCGAGTTTCCGTTCCACATCACGATCGGGTGCCAGATGTAATAGGAGCGTCCGATGTCGATCATGACTCCGAAGGCGACGAAGGTGTAGCCGAGCATCGCCGTGAGCAGGGCGGGCCTGACCACGACATTGTATTCCTCACGGCGCAGGATATGCGCCAGAGCGGCCGTGGTGAATCCGCCGGCGGCGAGGGCCACGCCGGCCGCCACGTCGAGTCCGATCCAGAGTCCCCAGGGATACTGGTTGTCCAGATTCGTTACGGCCCCGATCCCGAAGAGGAACCGGCCGGCCAGAAAAACGAGCCCGTTGAGCGCCAGCAGGATCAAGACGACCACGCCCGGCGTGACGAACTTCACCCGCATCGGCGTCGGCCGCATTAATGCCTGCATCGTTCAGGCTCCTTCGTCGGTTTTGGGGTTGTGCTTGGAAATCCACATCAGGACTCCCAGCAGGGCGTAAAGCGACACGGGAGGAATAAAGTAGGCGAAAATACCGTGCTGGATACTTTCGGAAACGCCGGGCGCCGGATTCTGGCCCAGCTTCGGGAACTGCAGGTCGGCGAAAGCCGCGCCCGCCAGGTAAAGCCAGTCCGTACCGCCGACTTCGTATTCGCCGAAGACATGATTGACGTAACGCTTCGGAAACCGCCGGACCCTGCTGCGCGCGATGCCCACCAGATCCTCGCGTGGACCGTAAGTCAGCGCCTCGACCGGGCAGATATCGACACAGGCCGGAAGCTTGCCGCATTTCCGCCGCTCGAAACAAAAGTCGCATTTCATGATTCGCGGCTGGAGCGCCTTGTGGTACTCGAAGGCCGGGATCTGGAACGGGCAGGCTACCATGCAGTAGCGGCAGCCGATGCACTTGGCTGTGTCCCATACGACCGCCCCGTTTTCCTGCTTCGACAGCGCGCCGACGATGCAGGCGGATACGCAGGCCGGCCTGGCGCAGTGCATGCACTGCACCTTCACGGCGTGGGAGACTCCCGGCCGGGTCCGGTCCGCATAACGGTTCACCACGGTCAGCGCCTTGTCGTCCGGCCTGCGCATGGCGTCGAAAACGGACTTGTCCTCATACGTCTCGATGGGCGCCGTGGGTATCTCATGCGCCTGCTTACAGGCCCATTCGCAGTTCCGGCAGCCGATGCAGACCGTCGTATCCACCAGCACGCCCATGCGTTCGGTCGAGAGAATGTTCTTCGGCCCGGCGCTCGCGCAAGCCGCCGACAGGCCGGTGAGCCCGGCGCCAATGGACAACGAGCGTTTCAAGAAGGCGCGGCGATCGATCTTTTTCATGGATTTGCCACGACAATAACCGGTTGTTTGTGGCAGGGCTGCGCGTCCGGCGGCGACCGTATCAAGCAACCCTTTCATGAGGCGGTAAAGTACAGGAACTGAACTGGAAGATCAAACCAAAGGATCGATCAGGGGAGACGCATCTTGTGTGCTTTGCTTGGGTTGCAGGCATCAACTTGTCCTGAATTTAGATGCGGACGCCACCAGGTCGGCCGGTACTGTCACCGTGAACGGAAGGAGGTGTTCGAGAAAATCAAGACAATGGCAGTTGACATCGTAGAAACGTTGGGTGAGCATACCGAAGTTGCTGGTGAGACCGCTTTTCGCTATGCCGCCGAAACATGGATGCAACAAAACAACATGATACGCATAACCCGGAACGGAGCAGTGTTACCCACTTTTTATCGTTTTCAGTCCCATTAACTCCTGTGCGCGGCAAGCACGATACACTTACAGTGCAGTGCGTTGTTCCAAAGCACTCCAAGCCCATCATCGACGAGATCGACCGGGTGCTGGCGAAGCACTACGGGTTCACGGATGAGGAGTTGGACTTCATTGTCAACTACGACATTAAGTACCGCATGGGACGCGAAGGCGGAGATTCTGAGGAGGAGTGATCATCAGATGAGCGATAGCATGGACAGAGTGCCGGATACCATTTCTCCATTCGAGCGGATTCGACGCACCAATGACGCCGGCGCGGAGTTTTGGTCGAGCCGCGACTTCGCGGGCGTACTGGGTTACACGGATTACCGCAATTTCGAGCAGGTCGTCGGAAAGGCGCGACTGGCGTGTTTCAACAGTGGCCAGCGCGTCGAAGACCATTTCGTTGATATCACCGAAATGGTCGCCATCGGGAGCGGGGCTGAGCGGCCGATCAAGACGGTGTTGCTTTCCAGATACGCCTGTTACCTGATCGTTCAGAACGCTGATCCCTCGAAAGAAATCGTTGCCCTCGGCCAGACGTACTTTGCGGTGCAGACTCGCCGACAGGAGCTTTCCGACAAGGCAACCGAAGATGACCGCCGTTTGCTCCTGCGCGATGAGATGAAGATGCACAACGTGCGGCTGGCCGGCACGGCGAAAGCGGCAGGGGTGATCGAGCCGCGAGACTACGCCATCTTCCAGGATCATGGCTATCGCGGGTTATACGGCGGACTTGGCGCCAAAGACATTCACTGCCGCAAAGGGTTGAGGAAAGACCAGCAAATTCTCGATCACATGGGCAGCACCGAACTGGCCGCCAACCTGTTCCGGGCCACCCAGACCGAGGAGAAGTTGCGTCGCGACAAGATCACCGGCAAGGACTTGGTCAATCGCACGCATTTCGAGGTCGGCGCAAAGGTCCGCAAGACAATTCGCGAACTCGGCGGAACAATGCCCGAGAGTCTGCCTGTCGCCGAAAGCATCAAGAAGATCGAGGCAAGGAAGCGCAAGCAGTTTGGGCGTCGAACGGCAGGCGGCAAGACATGACCGGCATCGCGACACTCGCAACATACGGAGGCGGTGCTATTCCGGCCATTTCGAAACTCGCCCTGCTTTGCTCCGTCCGCTGTCCCGGCAAACTGATTCTTGAAACCTACGACCTCTGCCAACGCCTCCTGGCCGGCGGTGTCACAGTCATCAGCGGATTCCATTCGCCCATGGAGAAGGAATGCCTGACCATTCTCCCGCGTTCCCCGAACCCGGTCATCTGGTGTCTTGCGCGTGGCATGTTGAAAATCATTCCGGCCGATCTGAAGGCTGCCGTTGACAACGGGCGACTGGTGCTCGTCACACCGTTCCCAGAGAAGGTGCGGCACGTCACGGTGACGCATCTTTGGTTTGGTGCACATATTACGGGCTGGATCGGTTGACGGAGGGGACAGGTTAAAGATGACAAACGTTGTTTCCTGCTCGTCGTTTATTCTTTTCTTTGTTTCGCATTTCTACTCGATGTTGGTCTTTGACAGGATTGTTAGACACGAACACGACGTTCATCCTGCATTCTGGGGAAACGATGGGAAACCAA
>JANYBP010000078.1 GCA_025360745.1 bacterium | reverse complement strand
TTCTTGGGAACACGCACTGACGGCCTTCGCGTCGGTCTGAACCTCACACACCGCCGCCAAAGCGTCCTCGAACTGTCCCTCATTGGCTCAGTCGTGCCTGCCGATCACACGGAAACCCTGCCCGCCCAACCGCCCGCCTCCCCACTGTCTGAATCGCAGCTGTTTTTTCACTCCTGCGGCGGGGCCTCGTGCGCGACGGCGGCGGGTTTGCCGTCCTGATGCGCGGCGTCGTAGCGACTGATGAGTTCTCGCAGCGCCTGGAGCAGTTCCGGCAGTCCGAGGGTTTCCTCCGGCGCGGTCAGGTACGAGAAGTCCGGCCTCCGGTCGGCGAAATGGTCGTGCACATCGGCGATGGCATGCAGGAATTCACGCCCGTCCACTGGCGCATTGCGCGGCAGGCGGCTTTTCTCCCAGGTGCGTTTCAGACCTTCAAACACGGCTTGCTGATCCTCGATCACGGCGCCCAGTCTTTCCGCGGCTTTAACCAGTTGAGCCCTGGCGTTCAGGCGTTGGCCGGCGGCGTGTTCTAATGCCGCCTTTTCGAAATCGGCGTCAACCCTGGCCAGGGCATCGAGCAGTGTCAGGTGGTGCCGCATAAAACGCGCCAGCGAGAGCAGCACCTCCAGGTTGTATGAATTACGTTCCACCCGCGTCAGGTTGCCCAGCAGCGTCCGGGTCAGAGCCTCGTTTTCCCTGAGCTGCGCCGGGAGCGCTTCCAGAGCGCGTTGATTATGCTGCCGGAAGTTCGCCGCGCGCGCGAGATCGGGCAGGCGGGGCAGGGCGGGCGGGTCCATGGTCAGGTCCATGCGAATGACCTTGCGCTTGCCTTTCGAGGCTCCGTAGCCGACTTTCCGCACCTTCGATGGGCGCAACTCCCAGGTGCTATCATAAAAACGCGCGCCAGTGTGTAGCGCGGTGTAGGCTTCCAGAACGCCCTGCTGTGTCCGGCCGTAGAAAACGTCCATGAAGTCGGCGATGGATTGATCCAGGTTGATCCCGGCGGAATTCCAACCGCATTGCGCCATGGTCGCCCAGCCGAGCCAGAAGGTCTCGTTGTGCAGTCCCGAATCGTCCCACGAACCTGGAAATGTCCCGATCGGCCGGCCGCGCACGGCCTTGCCGTTGCGCACGGCGGCAAATCCATCGGCCAGGCGTCCCGGCGCGGTTTCGCCGCCGGCGGCGGCGTTCGGAAACAGGCCGGGGAAAAGGTATTCCGACCCTTGCATAGATGAGTATGCCAGTTGCCGGATACCCAGGCGGTTCTCCTCCTCGATGAAGGCGCCGTCGCCGCCGATCACGCCGTCAATGATGTCGGACGGCAGCAGGCGCAGATGTTCCGTCAAAATGGGATACTCGGCCCAGATCAGGATGCGCCGGCCGCGTTCCTTCAAAAAGGCGTGCGCGGCGTTGATGTAGTCCACCAGCGTCAGACTGCGGTTGACGGGATTGTAAGGCTGGCGGAATTTTTCGCAGATGCCGGCGTAGTAGACTTCGTCGGTGGACACATGGAAGAAACGCCCGCCCGGCGTGGCCCGGCAAAGATCGTCGTACATCGAGAAGAGCAGGCGTCTGGCCTCGGGCTCATCCATGCAGATTTGGTAGTTGCTGCCGTCGCAGCGCAGGTGCGCGAACTCTTGATGCTTGAGGACATAGGTCAGGTGCGCCGGCGCCTGCACGTCGGGGACGATCTCGATGTGCCGTTCCAGTCCGTAGCGCGTCAGCTCGATCAGTTCGTCCGGCGTAAACGCGCCGGGCGCGCCGATCACGGGATGCGAGGGGTAGGCGAACTTGTCCTCCAGTTCGAAGCATACGGCGTTCAGTTTGAAGCGCGCCATCTCGTCGAGGTAGCGCTTCAACGTTTCCAGCCTGTCCTGGTGATGTTTGGTATCCCAATGCACGAAGCGCAGTTCGTAATCGGGCCAGTCGGCGATCTCCCCGAGCGGCAGTTCCGGAACCAAACCCGGCGCGCTCTCGATCATTTGAATCAGCGTCTGGATCCCGTAAAAGGCGCCGACCGGCGCGTTGCCAGTGATGACGATGCCGTCGGCCCGGATTTTCAGCAGATAGGCCTGGTCGTCGCGCGCATCGGGGCAGCCGGTCGTAATCGCATGCGGGGCGACCGTCACCGCGATGGGCACGCTCCCGGCGTGGTCGCCTTCGCAGGCGACACCGCGCCGGCGCAGCGCGTCGGCCAGCAGCTTCCGGCCCCGGCTGCCGGGCAGCGCGCCGAGGGCGCAACCGCGGGCCAGCGCGAGCCGGCCACCAGCCAGGTTCACTTGACGGGGCGACGGCAGCACGGCATAACCGATTGCGCGCAAGGGTGTCACGATGTCCATGTTTCGGGTACTCCCGCCGGCAATAATTGCGGCGGGGGAATATTCGCACATCTGCTGTCGCATGTCATGCGCCGCCTGCCGCCCGTTTAAAACAAGGGCTTGAATCTCCAGGGTGCGCTCTATAATGTACCCCTCAACCCAACTACAAATTGGCTGTGCTTTTTTTGGAGAGTCTGGCGTGATGAAAAAACAGCGGAGCGAGAGGCTCGACGCGTTCGTTTGTGAAGCCCTGCATGTGCTCGATCTGAAAGTGGCGCAGCGCGTAAACCGCCTGGGCGGTTACGGGCCGCACAGCGAAGTCATCTACGAGGGCCATCCCTTCGGCTGTCCGTCGGTGCTGGTGGACAGCCGGGATGGCGCGACCGTGACCTTCATGTCCAACGGCTCGGTCGGCTTCACGGTCAAACCGCCCGATGGCCGGGAAATCCGCGTGCTGGAGAGCCACTTCGACCCGGTGGAAAAAAGGGAATGCGGCACGCCGTCGGGCAACGTCTGGCTGCAACTGCGGCGCGGCCAACGGCGCTGGACCGCTTCGCTGATCAATCCGAACATCAACATCGCCTGCCCGGCAATAAAAATCCGCGTGGTGAAACTCGGCGATCCCGAGCGCGCCATGTGGTTCTGCGCGTGGTTTCAACCGGCGGCGGGCGTGCGGGTGGCGACCGCGGTAAAACTGTCGCTGCGCAACACAGCCCAGGGGCCGATCCTGCTGCGGGAGATCCTGGTGCGAAATCTGGGGCGGAAGCCGCTGAACGGCACGCTCTGGACCCAGTACTTTCTGCATGGCACGCAGCGTTTCGTCTACAACAAGGCGCTCTGGTACGATGCGGGCTGTCCGGTGTCGCTCGCCGACACGGTGATGACCGCCCGCGTCCCCTACAGCGACGCGATTCAGATCAAACATCTGCATAACGAACCGCTTAACCTTCGGCCGAGCGACGCGACCTGCGACTACGCGACCTTTCACGGCGACACTTCGGACTATGCCGTTCTGCCGGCGGCGGTGCGGCGGGGCGCCATGCTCAAGGGCGGCGCGGGCCGCCGGATCAATCGTTTTTCCACGGCGGCCATCGCGGCCAATCGGTTCGACTTGAAATTGAACGCGGGCGGCGAGGCCGCGCTGCGCCAGAGTCTGCTGTATGTGACGGACCCGGCGGTCTGCGCGGATTTCCGCCGCTTGTCGGATTACCGCGATCCATCCTACAAGGCCATGACGGTCGCGTTCGGAAAGGCCTGCCGCGCCCTGCTGCGGCGGACCGGGAAGCTTGCCGTGGAGTCCCCTTCGACAACGGCGGGCAAGGAAGCCTGGCCGTTCTTCGAAGTGCAGTTTCCCGCGGAACGCACCGTGTCGGAATACGCCAACTCGGTCTGGACGGGCGTCAAGGAACTTTACGAAAACTGCCGCGCGCACGGCGCCAGACTTGCCGACGGCATCGAACTCGGCACACGCGACCGCGGCCAGGACATGTGGCCGATGATCAAGGAGGACCCGGCCCGCGTGCGCGCCGACCTGCTGCATGCGTTGAGTTTCATGTATCAGACCCAGGCGGGCGCTTTTCCCGCGGACCGCCCGCTGACGCTGCGCGAGAAACTGCACGGCATGTTCCCGCGGCAGTATCCCAGCCAGTGGAACGACCGCAACCAGGAGATTCGCAACGACAACCGGCCCTACGCCGACAGCCCCTTGTGGCTCGTGACCGCCCTGCTGATGTATGTCCGCGAAACCGGCGACATTTCTTTGCTCGCGGAAAAGGTCAAGACCGTGTCGCTGACCGTCCCGGATACGCCGGAGAGCTCCGGACTGGCCGGCTGCGATACGACGCTTGCGATCGCCGAGGTGGTGCGCGAAGTTTTGGCCTGCTTCGAGCGCCATGCCGGCGATTCGCCGTACGGCCTGGTCCAGATTCTCTACGGCGACTGGTGCGATCCCGTTGACATGTTCGGCACCTCGGAAGTGGGCAATGCCGCCACCCGCGGCCGCGGGCGCGGGGCGCAGGTGCGCCTCTCGGCGCATGTATTTCTGACCGTCGTGGCCGCCATCGACACCCTTGCAAGCCGGCGCGTGGCTGACACACTGACGCAACACGGCATCGTCGTGGATCTTGCCCGTCTACAGGCCTTCGCGGACCGGTTACGCCGGAGCATCGTGAAGGTGGCCTGGGAGGACACGGCGGCGCGGGGTTTCCCCGCCGGCTTCCTGAGCTGTATTCACGAGTTGAACGCCGACGGGACGACGCCGGATTACGCGGCGGGCGAAATCGGCTACACCCTGGGATCGATGCTGGGGCGCGATTTCGACGGCATCAAGCGCCGCGACCTGCTGGTGCAGGCCTTTGCGCTGGAAATGCTGCTGACGAAAAGGCCCTACCTTTCCGTGGCGCCGGAGGCGGACGCCATCGTCGCCAAAATGTTACGCACGGTGGACCGCTTGTTCTACGACGACAAACTCGGGCTGGTCATGTTCACGAAACCGATCGCGAACAACCGGGAATCGATCGCGAAATGCGGACGCATGGGCGTGCTGCCGCCGGGCACCGCCGAGAACGGCGAATATCATCACTGCCAGGTCATGATGCATTGCCACCGCCTGTCCTCACCCGGCTCGGCGGACACGGTCTGGAGGCAGTTCAAGCCCATGATGTCGGCGCTGCGCGACGATTCCATCGCCGGCCCCTTCGAGACGCCCAGCACATCCTATGTTTCCGACAAGGACGATCCGCATTTCGGCAAGGGCATGTATTTCGGGTTGTCGGGCTCCGTGGACTGGATCGTCGAGCTCTTTCACAAAATCGTCGGTCTTACGCTGGCCTTGCACGATCCCGCGCGGCCCGCCCTGCGGGTCGAACCCAATCTGCCGGCGGCGCTGGAGCACACGCTTACCTTCCGTCGCGTACTGCATGCCGCCACGGGACCGGGCGTTTTCCGCCGGATTCCGCTGCGGATCGAGATCGGGCGCGAGGGAGATGGCAAACAGCTTCTCGGGGAAATTATTACAATCAATGGTGAACGCAGGGAAAAGGCCGAGATCGAAAGCGTGGTCGGCCTCGATCGCATCGATATTACGATCGTCTATCGCTTTGGAGCGAAAAATGAAAGAACAGGAATTACGGGGCGTCGTGCGGCGTTTTGACGCCGCGCGGGCGAGGCAGAACACGATCCGCTTATGGAAGGCGGCGCGCTGGGCGGACACGGCGGCTGTGCTGCGGGCCTCGGAGGCGGCGGTGGAAATGCTGCAGCGGGCAGGGGTCGAGAGCGCGCACATCGAGAATCTGCCGGCCGACGGCAAAACCTCCGTCAACGGCTGGTTGATGCCGTTGGCTTGGACCGTTCGCGACGCAAAACTGGAGACCGCCGCGCGCGGTAAGGGCCGACTGACGCTGGCCGAATATGCGGCCAACCCGCAGTCGCTTGCGCTTTACAGCCCCTCGACCCCGGACGGGCAGTGGGTCGAAGGAGAGGTGGTAACGGCCGCGGATCCCCTGAGTCTGGGACGGCGTCTGCGCGGCCGCTTCCTGCTGCTGCAAGCCGGCAAGGGTTCTTTCGAAATCGACGCCTATGCCGCCCGGCATGGCGCGCTCGGGGTGCTGGCCGTGCATGAGGGGCCTTTTCAGAATGCCAGCGGCTATCTCAACTACGCGGTTCCGCCCGACACCGTGCGCCCATGTGTGCCGGCCTTTTCGCTGACGCCCGCGAACGGACGTCTGCTGCGCGAACGGCTGGCGGCCGAACCGCGCCTGCGGCTGAGGGCGCGCGTGCGGACCAAACGTTGCGCCGGCAGCATGCCGATCGTAACCGGCACGGTGGGCGAGGGCTTCCCGGAAATATTTCTCTGCGGCCATATAGACGAAATCGGCGCACAGGACAATGCTTCCGGCTGCGGTGTGGCCATCGAGGCCTTGCGCGTATTGCAGACCCTGGCGCGGTCCGGGCGGGGCGTGCGGCAACGCCGCGCGGTCAGATTCTTCTTTTCCGTCGAAGTGCGCGGCGTGCAGGCCTGGCTTGCGAACCAGCCGCGAGGCAAGACCTTCCTCACGGGCATGAACCTGGATATGGTTGGCGCCGCGCCGACGCCCGAGGCCGGCAAGATGATGGTGCTGACCGG
Organism: bacterium; assembly: GCA_025360745.1. Classification (GTDB taxonomy): domain Bacteria; phylum Verrucomicrobiota; class Kiritimatiellia; order CAIKKV01; family CAIYGI01; genus CAIYGI01. The sequence goes on along the minus strand of JANYBP010000078.1, from coordinate 19,479 downwards.
TTTCCGGCACCGGCCCCATTTTGCCCGGCATCTGGTCCGGGAGGCGGCGGACTTTGCCGATCGTCGCGTGGGCCGCATGCTGCGTGGCGAGGGGCACAACTACGTCAGCGACGGGGTCTTCGGAATAATCCATCCGGGCGGGACTGTGTCGCTCGAACAAAAAACCGGGCCGACCTACCATTCGTCCGCCGACAAGCCCGCCACGCTTTGCGACCATAGTCTGCGCTGGACCGGCGTGGCCGCCCTGGCTTTTCTTTACAAAGCGTCGCGTATGGATAACCGCGATGTGTTGGCTCTGGCGCACAGGATATACGACGGCGCCGTCGCCGTGCCGGCCGCGCCGGCGCCGGAGCCGGCTGTGGCTCTGCGGCGGGCGCAACTCGAATTGGCCGGCCTGCGCCGCGCCTTCGCTGTGCCGAATTCCTACCCGCCGTTCACGACGCCCGCCGAGTTCTATCGGGCCGGCGTGCGGCGTTCGACCGGCTGCTGGCCGGAGGTGGAACGTGGCATCGAGTTGGATCGCCTGACGCACGATTTGTCCCGGCGTACGGCTGAGGGCCCGCAAGCCGCACCCCTGGTCGGCGCCGAGGCGCGCGCGCGCCGTGAGGCCGATTCGATGGTGCCGCTGGCGCTCGCGCGAGGTTTTCTGAGTTTCGAAGACCATGTCACGAGTCGGCAGCAGTCCGAACTCAAGGAACGAACGGGGCTGACTCCCGGCTGGTCCGCTGCCGCCTGGGCCTGGATGACGATGACCAGCATGTCCGGCAAGCAGACCCTGGCGCAGATTGTGGACGATCTCAAGGCGCTGGGCTTGAAAGTCGAATACGCGCAGGCCGTGAAACTGACGCGCTATCTGATCGAGATCGGGCGTGTTCGGCTGCGCCCCGTGCTTGACGCGGCCGATATCCGCCGGGCGCTCCGCGCGGTGGGGGTCAAGCGCGGCATGATCCTTCTGGCGCATGCTTCGCTCAGCGAATTCGGGTACGTGCGGGGTGGGGCGGCGACGGTGATCCAGGCGCTGCGCGACGTGCTGGGGCCCAAGGGCGCCTTGTGCATGCCTACCCATAGCAACAGCGTGCTTGGTTCGCCGCCCTACGACCCGGCGCGTTCGCGCTCGAACACGGGCGCGGTCACCGAATATTTCCGCAAATGTCCCGGAGTGCGGCGCAGCGCCCATCCCACGCACTCCGTGGCCGGCATCGGCCCGGCCGCATCGGACCTGCTCGGCTCGGCGCGGCCCGATCAGGCGCCGCTGGCGCGCGAAGGCTTTTGGGGCAAACTGGTGGAGATGGGCGGGCATGTCCTGTTGCTGTGTCCCGTCAAGAGCACGACAATTTTCCATGTCGGCGAGACATGGCTCGGGCTCCCGCAGCCTAAACTGATCGTGCATGCGCTGAACTCGCGGGGTCGGCGGAAGGTTTATGTTGTACCAAATGCCCCCTGGCATACGGATCACTTCGCGGCCAGCATGGCGGCGCCGCTGATCAGCCGCGGTGTCATGCATGAAGCGAAACTGGGTGAGAGCACGATCCGCCTGGCCCCCGCGCGGGAGATGGCCGACATCAGCGTCGAGGCTAACCGCGTCAACCCGCTTGTCAGCCTTGGCAAGGGCGGCGCATGCCCCTGCCGGTTCTGCGACACGCTGCGAAAGGGCGTGGCGGGCGAAACGCCGAAAATCGCCGCCGGCGCTCAAACATATTGACGATCGATATTTACACGGGCATCGGGATGACAGAATGCGCGGTCGTGCGGCTGATGTGACGCACCTCAATTACATGGGCCATTATCTTTTTCGTCGTGTCTTGCAGATGCTCCCCGTGCTGTTCGGCGTGGTGCTGATCACGTTTGTGCTTTTTCACGTCGTGGGCGGCAGTCCCGCCGTCATGGCGCTGGGAAAAAACGCCACCCCGGCGGCGCTGGAGGAGTTCGACGAAACGCGCGGATTCAATCGTCCCCTGCTCTGGGGGCGCTGGACCGCCACGCGCGCCTGGGCCGCCTGGGATGCCCGCCGCGGAGCGGCCAGGGCCGGAGCGTGGGAAGGGACGACGGGAGCGCGCCTGGATGCGGCGGGTTCGGCGCTGTTCCCGCCCGGCGTACGGGTCGTGCCGCTGGCCTGTCCGCTGCGCGCCGGCACCGCTTATCGCTGGCGTTTGGAAGTGCGCCAGCCGTCGGGCGGCGGTACGCTGGCGGTGACCCCGGAGGGTGGGGCGCCGTCCACCGCCGCCATAGCGGTTCCGGCGCGCTGGACGCGGCTGGATCTGCCGCTCAGCGCCGGTGCGGACCGCGCGGACGGCTTGCGGGTCACGGTGACGGGCGGAGCAGCGCTTGAAATCCGCGCGGCGCGTTTGGAACGGCGCATGGCGCATCCTTGGGAGTCGCAACTGGCGCATTATCTGGGCCGCGTGGCGCGGCTGGATTTCGGCGTCTCCCTGGCCACCAACGAACGCGTGGCCGACATGCTCAAGCAGGGCATCGGCCCCTCGCTGATGTTGACGGCGCCGATATTCTTCGGCGGCTTGATCCTCTCCATCGCCCTGGCCTTGCTTTGCGCCTGGCGGCGCGACTCCTGGTTCGACCGCCTGACCGTGGTGATCGCCGTGGTCTTGATGAGCGTCAACTATCTGGTTTGGATCGTGGCCGGACAGTACCTGCTGGCCTACCAGGCGGGCTGGTTCCCGATCTGGGGCTTCGATTCATGGCGCTGTCTGCTGCTGCCGGTATTGATCGGTTTGGTCAGCGGCTTGGGCGCCAACCTGCGCTTCTACCGTACAGTCATGCTGGAGGAGATCAACCGCGACTACGTGCGCACGGCGCTGGCCAAGGGACTTGGCGCCCCGGCCGTGCTGTTCCGGCATGTGCTGCGCAACGCCCTGATTCCAATCATTACCAGCACCGTGATTGCGATTCCATTTCTCTATACCGGCAGTCTGCTGCTGGAAAGCTTCTTCGGCATTCCCGGACTGGGCGGACTCAGCATCAATGCCATCAATTCGGCCGACGTGGAGGTGATCCGCGGCGTGGTGCTGGTGGGCGCTGTGCTTTATATGGTGGCCAACCTATTAACCGATCTCTGTTACGCGTGGGCCGACCCGCGCATCCGGCTGCGATGACGACCTTCGCTCCAGCATCGCCCGGCCTCGCCGCCGGTGGCCCGCGTTTGTGGCGCGGACTGCGCCGCGGCTGGCGGACGCGCGCGAGCATGCTCGTGCTGGCGCTTTTCGCCGCCGCCGCGCTGTGGGGCGAAATTGTCTACCGCCTGGCCCAGGCGCGCGATCGCACGCCGTCCTATGCCCAACTCAATCTGGATGCCCGTTACCTCCCTCCCAGCCTTTTCCGCCATCCCTTTGTGGCGGCGGGCGGTTCCGAGGCGGCCGCAACGCCGGTCGGCGCGCGCCTGTATGCCGGGTTGCGCGAACTGGCGCGCTATCCCTTCGGCACCGACAATCTGGGCCGCGATGTGGGGCAGCGGTTGATTCAGGGCGCGCGCATCGCCTTCCAGGTCGGTGTGATGACGGCGCTGATCGCGATTCCGCTGGGTCTGCTGCTGGGCCTGCTGGCGGGCTATTTTGGCGGCTGGGTTGACGATCTCGTGGTCTGGCTTTACTCGACTGTGGCCGCGATTCCGGGCCTGCTCTTCATCCTGGCCATTGCGCTGGTGGTGGGCAAGGGCTTAACCGGGGTCTATCTTGGGATCGGACTCACCACCTGGGTGGGCCTCTGCCGCCTGATCCGCGGCGAGACGCTCAAGCAGCGCGAGCAAACCTACGTGCAGGCGGCGCGGGCGATGGGGCTCGGACACGCCCGCATTCTTTTCCGCCACATTCTGCCCAATGTCTTTCACCTTGTGATCATCACCATCTCGCTGCGTTTTCCGGCCGCGGTGAGCACGGAAGTGTTTTTGAGCTTTTTGGGAATCGGCGTGCAGGGCGAGCCCTCGTGGGGCGTCATGCTCGGCAACGCGCGCCTGCGCCTCTGGCAGGGCATGTGGTGGGAACTGACCTTTGTGACCATCGCCATCTTCGCGGTCGTGCTGGCCTTCAATCTGCTCGGCGACGCCCTGCGCGACGCGCTCGATCCCCGCGCCGCGTCAAAATCCGACGTTTAATTCCTTGCTGTAGCTGCTTCGGAAGCCAGAAGCCAGAAGTCAGAAGGATTCATTCTGAATTCTGACTACCCGCGTTATTGCTGCTTGCTCAGCCGCCCACGACTTGCATGGCGATGCGCGCCCATTCGGTAAGACGCTGGGGTTCGTAACGCACGGTGCTGATGTCTTTTAAGATGTACTCCAGCGGACATCCGTACTTATCGCAGACAGTGCGCGTCGCCAGGAGATCCGCCCGGATCTGTTCCGGGCGGAAACGATCTGTCGCCACCATCGCCGGACTCGGTTTGCGGGAGTAGACGAAATCCCCGCCGATTTCCGCCGCGCCGCGCTCCTGGTTGACCCACGGACTCATGGAAACCTTGCGCACCTTCGGGATCAGGCGCACCTCGGCCATCTTGCCGTCGAGCGGCTCGCAGCATCCGTAGTAAACGATACCGAAGCGCTCGCAGATGCGGCTGATGTAGTCCACCTCGAACTCCTTGAACATCGCCGGCGAGACGCTGGAGAACAACTGGGCCATGGCGTACATCCAGAGATCCTGCGTGCGCGGCGCCTGCGGGTTGTAGCCTGGGGCCGGCAGATCGTCCGTATATGCGCCCGTGCAGTGAATCAGGCTTTGCGGTTGGCACAGCAGTCCCTGTTCCTGCAACTGATCGAGCATGCTCAAGTAGGCGTTGGTCAGACGGTTCAGCAGGCGGTGCATGAATTCTGGCTTGTCCACCAGAGCGTACAAGGCGTTCTCGACGCCCATCCAGGTCGAAATCGGATCCCACAGCGACAGGTAGGGATTGTTGCCGTAAGGGCGCACCTCCAGCAGGCCGTCGAACAGTTCGTGGGCCACTGCCAGGCGGCGTTCGGTCTCGGCCCGGTCGTGAACGATGCGCGGCATCTGAATCTTTTCCAAATCGGCTTCGCTCTGGAACTGATTTTCGTATTTGTGACCCACAACCGCGTTGGTTTGGTCGCTTACGGCGGTCTCCTCACGCACCTCGATGCCGAAGCCGCTGTTGACGATCGCCTTGGGCGCCGGCACAAAGGCTTCGACCACCATGTCCACCGGAAAATGCGCCCACTGGTAGAGAATTTGCCGAAGGCGCTCCTCGTGACTTCGGCATTCCTTGTCGCCGCAACGCGGGGTCAGTTCATCGCCGAGATTCATCTCGTTCCAGCACACCTGGTCGATCATCACCATCGGGCGCTCCGGTTTACGCGCATTGAGCTTGCGCCACAACGCGCGTTTTTCCTCCTGCACCGGCAGGGCGGCAATTTCCGCCACACGCGCGGCCAGTTCCCGGATAATCGCCATATCCCGCTTATTCAGCATTATTTATTGCCTCTTTCTTCAAGACCGTCCGGCAAAACCTCGGACTTCGGCTGGAACTCGATGTCGTCGTCCAACGCGTGGAAACCTACCCACTCAGCCGACAGCCTGTCAACTCGCTATCCATTCCATATGGCGCTTGGATGAGGTTTGCACTCTAGCAATTCTCGTTATGGCCGCTCGAATACGGACGACACGGAGGTCGTCCATCCAAAAACTTGGGAATACAGGTGTTTTCATGGATGGAGGGACGACCTCCGTGTCGTCCGGACCTGAGGAAGAGGCCATAATGCGAATTGCCGTTTGCACTCAGGCAAAGGTTGATCCGAATCTGGTGTTGTGTCAGACTAATGGTCTTGCAAGCAAGCTGTTGTCCACGAAAACATTGGATCGATGGAGACGGAAAGTCATGCCGAAGCGGAGTATTGCACAAGCGGTCAAGGCGGGGCGTGTGTTGGTGGCGGATGGCGCGTGGGGCACCTTCCTTCAGAAGAAGGGCATGCCGCCGGGGGAATGTCCTGAACTATGGTGCGTGACGCACCGCACGGATGTGCTGGACATTGCCAGGAGTTATATCGCGGCCGGCGCCGACATGATCAAGTCCGACAGTTTCGGCGGCACGCGCTGTAAACTCGAGTATTTCAATCTGGCGGAGCGCACCGCGGAGCTCAACAAGGCGGCGGCGGAAATCTCCCGCGAGGCGGCGGGTTCCGAGAAGTGGGTGATGGCATCAGCCGGCCCGACGGGATTGATGACGGCCACCGGCGATGTGACCGAAAAGGATTTCTATAATTTCTTCAAGGAGCAGGTCGTGGCCCTCGCGGCCGGCGGCGCCGACGCCATCTGCATCGAGACCTTCAGCGCGCTGGATGAAGCCGTGGCCGCCATCCGCGCCACGCGTGAAAACACGGCCTGCGAGGCGCTTTGCACCTTCACCTTCGAGCGCACCGTCAAGGGCGAATACCGGACCATGATGGGCGTCTCCCCGGCCGAGGCCGCCAAGGCCTGCCTGGCGGCGGGCGCGCATGCGATCGGCGCCAACTGTGGCAACGGCATGGAGCGCATGATCGAGATTGCGAAGCAAATGCGCAAGGCGGCGCCGGCGGCGCCGATCATGATCAACGCCAACGCCGGTTTGCCCAGGAACGTCAACGGCGTGGATGTCTTCCCGGAGACGCCTGCGGAGCTGGCCGGCCGCGTGGCGGCCCTGGTCGCGGCGGGCGCCAATATCGTCGGCGGCTGTTGCGGGACGACGCCCGCGCATATCGCGGCCATCAAACAGGCGGTTATCGGCCTGAAGAATTGATTTCAACGGCGGTGTCGGCGCTGTTGCAGGAGCATTCATGAGCACGGACATTATTCAATGCGAACGCTTGCTGGCCGACGTGGAGATTTCCGATCTGGACGATTTCTGTCGCGAGCATGCGGGCATCGCCGCGCTTCCGGCGCTGGCCGCTTTCCTGCGCGACCGCTTCAGCGTGGCGCTGGAATGCGATCCCGACATTGTCGCGGGTTTCGCCGGCGACAGTTCGAATCTGCCCGGCGCGGCGCAGGCCGTCGCCCGCCCGGCCAATGCGCGCGATTGCGCCGTGGTCTTGCGCGCCTGCATCCAGGCGGGCATCCCGGTCACGTTGTCCGGCGGTAAATCCAATCTCACCGGCAGCGCCACCCCCGAGGGCGGGGTGGTCCTGTCGTTGGTGCGGATGCTGAGCGCCGATGGAGCGGGGGGGGCGCCGGTGGAGGTTGACGCCGACGCCCGTACGGTGCGCGGCGCGGTCGGGATGATTGTCGAGGAGATGCGCAAGGAAGTGCGGCGCGTCACGGACGGCAAACTCTTTTATCCGGTCGATCCCACCAGCCGCGCGGATGCCAGCGTGGGCGGCACCGTGATCTGCAACGCCTCGGGTTTCGTCCCCGGGCCGGCGGGCGCCACGCGCGAATGGGTGCGCGCGATCGAGCTGGTCCTGCCGGACGGGGCCTTGATTTGCGCCGCACGCGGACAATATGTCTCGCGCGACGGCCGCTTTGTGCTGGAGGATTACGGCGTCCGGAGCGCATGGCCGGTGCCGCGCTATCCGCGCACGGCCATTAAAAACGCCGGCGGCCCCTTTTCCGCGGTGGATGGGGCGATGGATCTGGTCGATTTGATCGTCGGCAGCGAGGGACTGTTTGGCGCGCTGACCGGCTGCGCCTTCGCTTTGCGCCAGAGTCCGGATGCCGTGCTGGATCTGTTTTTCTCGCTGCCCGAGGAGAAGCTGGCGCTGGCCTTCTATCGCCAGGTCAGCGCGCACCTCAAGGGCGATCTGGGGTCGCTGGGCGCGCTGGAGTACTTTGGCGTCAACTGTCCGCGCTACATGAACCACCGCGACCGGCTTTTCCATGGCGACGACAAGGTGGGCATCTACCTGCAGGTTCCGCTCTACGGGCGCTCGCTGGACGAGGCCGCCGAGGAGTGGATGGGCGTGATTCTCGAGAGCGGCTGCGGCGTCAAGGACGAGGCCGTCATGCTGCTGGACTCGGAGCGGAACTGGACCATGTTCATGGAGGCGCGCCATTCGCTGCCGGCCAACGCGCTGGAGGTGGTCAAACACCGCGGCGCCTTTACGATCATGACCGATACCGTGACGCCGCCCGCCCGCTTCGAGGAGTTCCTGAATTTCACCCACGGGTTATTGAACGAGGCGAAGATGGAGTATCTGGCCTTCGGGCATCTGGGGGATTGTCACCTGCATTTCACCCTGCTGCCGCATCGCGAACAACTGGATCAGGGCGTGGCCCTCTATGACGCCATCGTGGCGAAATCCGCCGACCTGGGCGGCGTCTATTCCGGCGAACACGGCACGGGCAAGCGCAAGCGCAAGGACTTTTTGCGCTGCTACGGTCCGGTGGCGGTCGAGGATGTCCGGCGCTGCAAGGCTGCGGTGGACCCGGGGTTCATGCTCAACCGCGGTAATGTGATCGAGGTATGAACCGCAGGCATATCCAACTCGAATTCGGCCGCGCAAAACTGGCTTTTGACGCGCCTTCCGGCGCCGATATCCTGCGCCTGCCGGAGGTGCGTGCCCTGGCCGATCCTGCCGGCGCCATCCGCGCGGCGCTGGCGGCGCCGCTCGGCGCGCCGCCCTTCGGCGAAATCGTACGCGCCTGCCGGGAGCGACATGCCGATCCCGCGGCCGTGATTGTGATCAGCGACAACACCCGTCCGGTGCCCTACCGCGGCGCGGAGGGAATTCTGGAACCATTGCTGGATGCGCTGCGGTCCGGCGGCTTCCGCCGCATCACGGTGCTGGTGGCCACCGGCACACATCGTCTGATGACCACCGACGAATTGCGCGGGTTGTTGACTCCGGCGGCCTTCCAGCCCGGTGTGGAAATCGTCAATCACGACTGCCGCGACGAGTCCTCGCTGCGCCGTATCGGCGTCACGCGGCGCGGCACGGATATCTGGCTAAACCGGCGTTATCTGGAGGCTGAGCTTAAGATACTGACCGGCCTGGTGGAGCCGCATTTCATGGCCGGCGTCAGCGGCGGACCCAAGTCGGTCTGTCCCGGCCTGATCGGCGAAAAGGGCACTTACGTATTCCACGGGGCGCGCATGATGGCGGACGCCCGCGCCGCCAGCCTGCGGTTGGAAAACAATCCCTGCCAGGAGGAGGCCACGGAAGTGGCGCGCAAGGCGGGCGTGGATTTTATCGTCAACGTCACGATCGGCCGCGACCGCCGGCTGACCGGAGTTTTTGCCGGGGCGCTGGAACCGGCGCACCGCGCCGCCGCGGCGCGGGTGATGACCGAATCGGTCATCCCGATCGCCGGCGAATACGATCTGGTGGTGACGCATGCCGGGTTCGTGGGCATCAACCATTATCAGGCGGCCAAGGCCGCGGTCGAAGCCTCGCGCGCCGTCCGGCCGGGCGGCGGCATGATTCTGGCGGCGAATCACACCGACCATGATCCGGTGGGCGGAGCGAATTACCGGCGTCTGCTGCCCATGCTGACGGAACTGGGGATTGACGAACTGGAGCGCCGCTTGCTGTCGCCGGAATGGACCTTTGTCCCCGAACAGTGGGAATTGCAGATGTGGGGTCGCGCCCTGCGCAAACTGGGCCGTCCCGAACGGCTGGTCTACTGCAGCCCGCAATTGACCGGCGCGGCTTTTCGAGGACTGCCCGGCCGCGACGGCGGCGAGGGCCTGACGGGCGGCGGACCGGCCTGCGAACTGGCCGCGGCCATGGTGCAACGGGCGCTGGACCGGGCCCTGGCGGAGCAGCCCGGCGCGCGCATGGCGGTGCTGATGGATGGGCCGTACGGGGTTCCATGCCTTGACAGCGCGTTTTCGCGAGTTTAGTTTGTCCGCGTTGTGACGGTGCGGCCGTCAGCGGTGCAAACCCCTTTTTTATATTACGGAGGTTCTCATGCCAGCGATCAGGATTTGTATTATCGGCGGCGGCTCGGCCTACATGACTTCCATGTTTGCCAGCATCGCGCGGCATGCCCGGCAGGGCGACTTCGCAGGCAGCGAAGTGGTGCTCTACGACATCAACGAAAAAGCGGTCAAAGGTATGCGCGAGTGGGCCGTGGCCGGCGCGCGCAACGACGGACTGAAGCTTAAGTTTTCGTACACCATGAATCTCAAGCAGGCTCTCTCCGGAGCGGACTTCGTGCTGTCATGCATCCGTCCGGGCGGACTCGACAGCCGTTATCTCGACGAGACCCTGCCCATCAAGCAACGCGAACTGGGCAACGAGACCGTGGGAATCGGCGGCGTCTTCATGGCGCTGCGCACGCTCCCGCATGTCATCGAACATGCCAGGGCCGTCCACAAGGTCTGCCCCAATGCCTGGCTGATCAACTACACCAATCCCACCAACATGGTGGTGGACGCCTGCATCCGCAGCGGACACAGCAAATCCATCGGACTCTGCGACGGCATCTGGGGCGTCAAATGGCTTTGCGCCAAACTGCTTAAAATTCCCGTCTCGCGCGCCAACGAAATCGACGCCTACCCCGCCGGCGTGAACCACCACACCTGGGCCATGCGGCTGGAGCACAAGGGCCGTGATTTGTACAAGATCATGGACCGCCTGATCGCCTCCACGGACATGCGCCCCAGAGCCGGTTACGAGACGATCGATGAAAATCCGGCCTTGAACCAGATCGAAGTCGACGCCTGCCGTCTCTACAAATATTTCGGCATTCTGCCCGGCACGGCCTACTATGCGCGCTACTACTACAACCTGCGCGACTTGATGGAGAATCACTACCTCAATCCCAAGCACGAATTTCGGTCGCAGTGGATCAAGCGGACCAACGAGGAAAAGCACAAGCATATCGCCGCCCAGATGAAGTCCGGCAAGGCCACCCTGACGCCGCATGACCACGAGGATGCGGCGCACGGCGACCAGGCCATCGGCGCCATTCACGGCATCGCCTGCGACAAACGCTTTCTGGAGTCCGTGATCGTCGAAAATCGCGGACGGCCCGTGCCCAACCTGCCTGACGACGCCATCGTCGAGGTGGGCTGCATCATGGGCAGCACCCCGCGGCCGGTCAAGACCGCGCCCCTGCCGCTCTCGGTCGAAGGCATGGTTCGCGACGCCTGGGCCTTTGCCAAGCTGACCGTGGACGCCGCCATGACGCACGACCGCAGGATCGTGCTGCAGGCGGCCATGGCCCATCCGGCGCACCGCGACCTCAACATCACCGAAACGATGATGAACGATCTCTTCAAGGCGCACCGGAAATTCCTGCCGCCCCAGTTTTTCGGAAAAAAGCGCTGACCGTCGGAACGAAGTCCAAATCGTGATCGCACGGCCTCCGTCGTGCGTTGATTGCCTCGCATGATCGAAAGAGACCCACATATGAGCGACACCAAGCCGGAAATTCTCCCGGATCTGTACATCAAACCGGAATACGACCGGGCCTCGGCCGAGGTTTCCTTCTCGCGTCCCGAAGGTTATGGCGGCGGCCGCTGGGAGGTGCGCCAGCCCGCCGGACAGGTCAGCGAAGGCGGGCTTTCGGCGGAGTCCGGGCCTTTGGTCTATTTCCCCGTCGCCATGGCCGGCTTCACGCCCTGGTCGGTCCACAATCCCTTCCTGTACCTGCTGGTGCTGAAGCTCATGGTCCACGGTTCGGAGGTGACGATTTGTCGGCGCTTCGGCATGTCCAAGGTCGAAACCCGCGACAACCGCGTCTACTTCAACAACCGCGAAATCTTCTTAAAGGGCGTGATCCGCGGACGCGAAGCCCACGACCATCCCAATCTCATGAATTTGTCCGAGCCGGAGTATTACCGCAAATACATCCTGGCCGCCAAGGAATACGGCTTCAATTTCATCCGCTTTCACTCGCGCATTCCCAGCGATGTCTATTTCGAAATCGCCGACGAACTGGGCATGCTGACCCACATCGAAATCCGCAAATATTTCGGCAAGTATCAGAAGGAACGCAAGGCGCTCGACGACCTTGACGACAAGAATCCCGAACTGGTTGATCCCGAGGACTGGAAAAAGGCGGTCATCTCCGTGCGCAACCACCCCTCGATGCTGGTTTATTGCATGGGCAACGAAATCAACACGCCGGGCCGGAATCCCAGTGTGCGCAAGACCTTCGAGCTGACCCGCGCGCTCGATCCCAACAAGCTCTTCCTCGATACCTGCGGGCGCGGCGAATACGACCGCGGTAACGTGGACATAGATGTCAAGCACATGGGCTATTTCTGCCCCTGGGGCTCGCACCACGAGATGTTCGATTCCGCCAACCAGTGCGGCGTCTTCGGCTCGGTCAAGGGCGTCAAGGTGTATGTCGACGCCGACCCCGCCGACAAGCAGCAGTGGAAGATGCAGCGCGAAATTCCGGTCAATTTCCCCCTGGTGGCGCACGAGATCTGCCACTACGGCGCCTATCGCGACATAGACGATCTGGACCGCAAATTCGATAAATACAGTCCCCAGCTCAAACCCTGGTGGATCGGCGAGCTGCAAAAACTCATCGAGAAGAAGGGGCTCAAAAAGGACTATTACGAGCGCGGTATCGAAAGCTCCCGGCAGTGGCAGTTGATGTGGTGGAAGCAGGGGCTCGAAAGCGTGCGCCGCAGTCCGCTGCTGGCCGGCTACAATTTCTTTCAACTGTCCGACACCGAACGGTACGAAAATTCCAACAGCATTCTGGACTGCTTCGACGAGAACGCCTTCGCCACGGCCGCGGAATTCATGAAGTTCAACGCGGACACGGTCCTGATCGCGGACTTCCGCGAACGCTGTTTCTCCGGCGCCGCCAAACTTGCCATTCCCGTCTACCTGTCGAATTACGACGAACGGCTCGCCGGCGAAGCCGCCTTCCACTGGGAACTCAAGGGGCGCGATGCCGGAACCGCGCTGATGCATGGCGCAATGGAAAACATCAGCCTCGACGAGACCGGCTCGCGCCGCATCTGCATCGTCAACCTGAAGCTTCCGGCCCTCAAGAAGCCCGGCGAACTGGTTTTTCGCTGCTGGCTGCAATTTGCCGACGGCCGCAGCGTGGCGGAGAACGACTGGTCACTCTGGGTTTTTCCGAAAGAGACGCCGGCGCTCAATCTCTCGAAGACCGTCTTCAACCTGGACGAAATCGATCTGCGCAAGCGTTATCCCGAACTGCGCAAGAGCGCCAGGGCCCTGCCCGGGAAAAGCCTGTTCATCGCCAACCGCTTCGACGCCGGCGTGCTTGCGCACCTCGACAAGGGCGGCGATGTGCTCATGCTTTACCGTGTGCCCGAGGTGCGCAGCAAGTTCGCTCCCAGGGAAAAATACTGGCTGCCGGCCACGCAGGACCGCTTCAAGGGGACCATCTGGGACCGCGGGCATAATTTCGGCGGCTTCATCCGCCGCAGCAAGGCGCTCGCCGCCTTCCCGAACCGCGGCTGCATGGACTTCCAGTTCCACCGGCTGGTAGAAGATGCCGACAAGATCGCCCTCGATGACTTCCCGGTCAGGGTGGAGCCGATCGTTCAGGGCAACGACAAGGCGGCGCGCGACCGTTTCGACGTGCATAAGTTCGGCCTTTCCGAACTGCAGCCCGCCTACACGCTGCGCAAGTTCGCCTACCTGTTCGAACTCAAGGTGGGCAAGGGCCGCCTGCTGGTTTCGGGGTTCAACTTCACCGCACTCGAAAGCCACGATGCGGGAGTCTGCGCCTTGTTCGAGTCGCTCTTGAGATATATGCAATCCGGCGACTTCAAGCCCAGGGCCGCCATCGGCGCCAAAGCGCTTTCGGACTACCTGCTCGTCGGCGGCAGGGCGCCGCGCATCAAGGAACGCATGATGACGCAGTACTGGCAGATCGACGAGGAGCCGGTGGAATCCGCCCGCTATTGGGCGAATTCCGAGGCCTGGCTGAGATCGAACACGCCGTATTGACATAACGTTTTTGCGGGGCTAATTTGTCCGCATTGTAACGGTATGGCCGTTACCGGCCGCGAAGCGGCGAAATCGAACCCCAGGGAGCGCACAATGAAGGGACTCGAACGCAAAAAAGAGGACAAGAAGAAACCGACCATGACGCTGAAAGAGAAGCGGGCCTCGAAACTCGCCAAGAAGGCCGCCAGAAGTTCCGTTTGACAACGGCGTCAGGAAGCCGCATCTTACGCGGCAGTTCTTTGGCAGATTATTTGAATTGAGCCGGGCGAAGAACGGAAGTCCGTTAAAATCGGACGCGGTCGCGCCGCTGTAACCGGATACGAAACCCCGATCGAACCACTCCATCCACGGGGATGGGGGAAGGCGGGGCGGTAGGTTGGATGCCGGAAGCCAGAAGACGTTTTGTCCGGGTACTCATGGCCGCCGGCGTGTGCCGGTGGAGCCCTCTTTCGCGGATGGAGAGCTTGAGGTGGATTCTGGAGCACCCCTGGTTTTTTCATCGAGAAGAGACCAGGGGTTTTTGTTGCCGTTTCGTTCTTCCCCGGTCTTTCCGTCCGCGTTTTGGGTACTGCCAACGATGGTACGCCCGCCCGGCCTCGACCGGGAGAAGGAACGCACGGAATGAAACTGCAGCCGAAGATACGTGGATGGAACGCAGGATTGTGCCTGGCCGGTTTGATGAGCGCCTGGATCGGAATTTCACAAGCCGCGGGGGCGGAACCGGCCCCGGCGGTTGCGGGCAACAACCTGTCGCGCGCGAATACCAACCAGTCCGCGCCGATCGTGGTCACCGCCACGCGTCTGGCGATGCCCGTCAGCGATGTGGCCAGCGCGATCACCGTGGTGGAGCGCGCGCAGATCGAGGAACATGAAAACCGCAACGTGGCCGAGGTTTTACGCGCGGTGCCCGGGCTGACCATCATGCAAAGCGGCGGACCGGGCGGCACGGTTTCGCCTTTCATGCGCGGCGCCTTGCCCGAGCAGACGCTGGTGCTGTTCGACGGCGTCAAACTCAACGATCCCATCAATGTCGGCCGCGGGGTCGATCTTTCGCAGATCATGCTGACCGGCGTGGACCGCATCGAGGTGCTGCGCGGACCGCAGAGTCCGCTCTATGGCTCCGATGCCATTGGCGGCGTGATCAACATCATACCCGGACGCGCGGAAGGGCCGGCCAGCGTGACACTTGAAGCCGAGGCCGGGTCGTTCGATACCTTTGCCGAATCGGCGGGGGTCGCCGGGAGCGAACGCGCTGTGTACTATGCTGCGGGCGTTTCGCAATTCGACACGGCGGGCATCTCGCGGGCCGACAAGGTCAACGGCAACAGCGAAGCGGACGGCGACCACACCACCACGCTCTACGGACGCCTGGGTTGGACGCCGCGCGACGAGTTCGCTCTCGATGCAAACGTGCGCTGGATCGACGGCAAGTACCAGTATGACGATTACGATTTTGCGACCGGCCTGCCGGTGGATGCCACCAGTTGGGCCAACCAGCGGAACCTCTTGTCGCGCATTCAGGGCCGGTTGAGCCTGATGGAAGGCTGGGATCAACGCCTGGGCTTCAGCATCGCCGACAATCATCGCGACGATCACACGATATTGGGCGCGTCCACCTTCGACAGCCAGTGGCGTAAAATCGATTGGCAGCACGACATCGTGGCGGGACAGTACAACACCCTGACCGCCGGGCTCGAATATCAGGACGAGCGCGGCCGTTCGCGCTACGAAAGCGCGGGCGTGATAGACGAATTTGCCGAGCAAAGCCAGCGCACGACCTCGTTGTTCGCCCAGGATTGCGTTAAGGCGGGTTCCGCCGCCGCCGCCGCCGGAATGCGGGTGGACGACACTTACGCCTTCGGGTCCGAGGCCACTTACCGCGTGGCGCCGCAGTATACGGTCAGCAGCACCGATACCCGCTTCAAGGGCAGTTACGGAACGGGCTTCAAGACCCCGTCGCTCTTCCAGTTGTATTCCAGCTACGGCAATCCCAATCTGAGCGCCGAGCACAGCGCCGGCTGGGATGCGGGCGTCGAGCAGGGCATCGCCGGCAAGTTCGCGACCGTCGGCGCAACCTGGTTCCATAACGACTTCCGCGATCTGATCGATTACGACTATCTGGCGAACCGCTACGAGAATCTGGGGCACGCCAGGGCCTACGGTGTTGAAACCTTCGCCGAAATCCATCCCTTCGAAGTCTGGACACTGCGCGCCACCTACACCCGCACCGAAACGCGCGACGAGACGACCGACCTGCCGCTCCTGCGCCGGCCGAAGAACCAGGCCGGCCTGGAGAGCACCTGCGCCTTCACACCGCAGGCGCGCGGCACGCTCAACGTGACCTATGTCGGCGCGCGGCGCGATCTGGCTGGCGCAGGGGACATCACGATGCCGTCGTACACCACCGTGAACCTGCGCGGCGAGTACGATCTTACCCGCTGGGTCACCGTCTTCGCGCGGGTTGAGAATCTGTTCGACGCCAAGTACGAGGAAGTCTACGGTTACGGCAGCCCCGGCATCGCCGCCTATGGCGGCCTGCGGATGGTCTTCTAAAAGCTGAAATGCGACGACGGCGACAAATCGAGATGGCGGCGGGCCTGGCCCTGGCGCTGCACGCGAGCGCCGCAGTCACCACCATAGGTTATGCCCGCTTCTGGACGCGCCAGGCGACGACGGCGCCCGCGGTTGTGCCGGTGACGATGGAATGGCTGGCGGCGGCGCCGGACGTGTCGGACAAAACCGACATATCGGACAAGTCGGAGGAGCAGGCGCGCGTCGCCGCCCGCCCGCCCGAGGTCGAACCGCCGCCTCCCGTTCCAGTCAAGCAGGAGGCGACGGTCGCGGTTCCGCCGCCGCCGGCAGTGGTAGAGTCCGACAAGTCCGACGAGCCGTCTTGCGAAACCGCGCCTCTTCCTGAAAAGCAAATGGCGACCGCGCTTCCGGCCGTGGCAGTGCCGGTTGCGGCGGCGGAGCCTGCTTCGAGGGCCAGTGGCGCCCTGCCATCGGCCGCGCCGGGGACGGAGATGCAGAATTCCGCCGCCGCTGGGCCGTATCCTGTGGCGTTGGCTGATATTCGTCCGCGCTATCCGCGCTCTGCGCGCTTGCAGGGGAAGGAAGGGCGGGTGGTGGTGTGGGCGGTGATTGACGCCACCGGACATTCCGAGCGTCTGGAAGTGCGTGAATCGAGCGGACAGCCGACGCTCGACGAAGCGGCGCTGGATGCTGTGAACCGCGCGCATTTCCGTCCCGCCACGCGCGACGGCGTGCCGGTGGCGGGTGAAATCCGCCTGCCCTTCGAGTTTCGCCTGAAGTAACGAAAACGCCAGGGCAGACGCATCTTGAATTTCGGCGTAATATTTGATCGCGGATAACGGAAAAAGCGGAAGATTTTGACGCGAAGGCGCAGAGACTCGTGTGTTGCGGAACGGGTTTGATAGGGTTGCGGCATGGCGCGGGCGATCAGGCATAACATTGAGGGCGGGCGGCGCCACGGAGAGTACGCGGAGTGCGGTGCTTTTGCGCTGAGCAAGGCAGCGTCGCGGATTCGACAGCGCCTCCAGACGGGTCGTCTCCTTCAAAGGACTTTGAAGACTATGGATGCTTGGGTGAAGTCCGCGCCGGAAGACGGGTTGAACAAGTGAATGTCAATATCCATATACGACCCCGCTCTCCCTTTGGGGAGGGTCTTGGGGACAGGCAAACTGTTGGAACGCGGCGCGGCGAACGTCCAGCGCCACCGCCTGGCCCGCGCACTGGCGCCCGCCGGCGACCTTTCTCCGCCGCTTTGTGCCTACCGGCAACTGCGCGAGTTGGCGACCTGACCAGCGGCAGTCTCCGCACCGCGTTACATACGCGCTTCGGCCTCGACACGCAGGGATTTGCGTTAAAAGTTGCGCCAAAGGTTCACAACCCACGCAACTCACCCGCGATTCCCGCGTACTGCCAAGCCGCGCCCGGTATTCAGCAGCCCGCAGCCTCCGCAAGTCCATCCTCGACCAGTCAGAAACCGTCGCCAGAACGCGGGAAACCTGCAACTGACCGTAATGCTGCGATAGTTTGCCTGTCCCCTGGGGCTCTTTGATAACGTCCTCGCCGCTCCCACCTGACCGCGCCTCCACTCCCCATCCAACCCGCAAAATACATGCAAGTCCGCGACCGAACCTCAGTGTCGCGGCTTGTTCAACACAGGGTTGCACGTCGCGCAAGGCGACGTGCGAACCCTTTCATTGTTGGGCGCCATTCAATTTCCCTTCGCACCACGAAGCAGGCCGAAGAGGCCGACAATGGCCGCGACAATTCCAGGAACTAGAAGCCAGACGGCCTTGTTGGAAGGTGAACCGGTGAAGATCCGTGACAGATCGGAACTGAAGGATTCCGAGGCACTTACACCCCAGCCGATCAACACAATGCCGACAACCAACAGTGCAACTGACATGCCTTTGTTCATTTCAAATACTCCTTATAGGCGACGGTTAAAGCGGCTTCCGGCCGCTGATGACGCGTAACAGAACCAAGATGATGGCGATAACGAGCAGAATGTGGATAAACCCGTTGATCGTGAATGACGATACCAGCCCCAGCAACCAAAGCAGAATCAGAACAACCGCAATTGTGTAAAGCATACCCGACTTCCTTTCTTTGTGTTTGTGTGAACTCTTATCATGACGCCTATTGTGTCCCTTTGATCTTCTTCGCCCAACGTCGAGGGTCAGGCGCGGGCGGGTAGCCCGTCGCCTGCACCCTCTTGTTGGCATCCTATCTCCTCTCCTACTTGAACGTCTTCGTCGCTGCGTTCATAGAAGATGACCGGAAAGTGATCTTCTTGATCGGCATCTTGTCCTTGAGAAGCTCGTAGAAGAGCTCGCAAAGATTCTCGCACGTAGACACTTTCTTGGTCACAACGATCCTGTATTCCGGGTATGACCAAGCGAGCGGGTGGTCTATCTTCCTGAGAGGAACACAATTTTCGGGGTCGTTGTTGATGCCTTCCTTCTTGTATACGGCAATCACCGCCTCCAGAAGCGGGTCGCCTTCCTGGAACAATGTCGCATGGTGGAAATGGTCACACACTTCCCATGCTTTCTTGAATCCATCCTTGCATGCGTGTGCAAACCCCGTTACTGGGTCCACGGTGTCTTCAAGCTCGATGTAGAGAAGACCTGAGTGCCCGTGAAGGTGCTTTGCTTCTCTCGGCCACTTCATAAACCTATGCGCGTACTGGAAGTCTAGGTTTACGATTGATGTGTACTTGTTGTCTGACATAAGTAACTCCTCTTCTGTTTGTGGGTTGAATGATTACTGCACTTTCTTCCATTGGACTAACCGAACTAACGCGAAGACGCGCTTCACTCTATGCCAACCTCCTTTCGTATTGGTGCCAACGAATAGCGTTTTATCCCTCGTGCGGGGATAGCAGGACGGTGACCGGTGGGTGCCGCGCACAGGAGTTAATGGGACTGAAAACGGTAAAAAGTGGGTAACACTGCTCCGTTCCGGGTTACGCGTATCATGTTGTTTTGTTGCATCCATGTTTCGGCGGCATAACGAAAAGCGGTCTCACCAGCAACTTCGGTATGCTCACCCAACGCCTCAACGATGTCAACTGCCATTGTCTTGATTTTCTCGAACACCTCCTTCCGTTCACGGTGACCGTACCGGCC
>JANYBP010000069.1 GCA_025360745.1 bacterium | reverse complement strand
GGGGCGTCCACTCCTTGCCTATGTACTACAAAACCCTTTATTCTCAAGCCTTTCCGCTTCCAAGTATTCCGCTTTTGCTCGCTCCACGCTCTTTCCGCTTTTGCTCGCTCCAACTTTCCGCTTTTGCTTTTCCCCCGACAGAAAAATCGCATTGGGGCACGTTGACGCGGCCGCGCGAGTACAACCCGTGCCGGGTGATGCTTCCGAAACGGGGATAATCCAGAAGTTCGGCGAGCGCGTCCAGTATCTCTCCGTGCGCCCGGTCGATCTGCGCAAGCGCCCGATGAACGGCGTCGGGATTGTCGAGCATCGCCATCAAGAGATTCTGAGGCCCGTAAATCGCGGCCAGGGCATCGAGATTCGACACGAGCGTATTGGAGGCAATCAGCAGCTTGCCATCGCACCTGGCGCGCAGCGCCTGGGCGAATTCCACGGTCCGTTTCCACCATTCGCCTTCCCGGTCGAAGCGGATGTCGGCGCTGGCCAGATCCTCGACAAAGGGAACGGCCCATCCGCCCGGCTCGGTTTCGCTGAACTTGAGATCGGCTCCCAGCAAGGTCGCGAAGTGGTCCGCCGCGAATTCCAGGTAGAAGAACGGGATCGCGTCGGCCAGAAAGTCATGGGTCTCCGCCTAGGCCAGCAATTGGTCTATCACGGGCTCGAAATTACCGGTCGCGCCGGCCGCAAAGCCCGGCTTCGGGACAGGAGTAACCCCTGGTTTCGGCAGGACGGCGGCGACGGCCGGGCGTGTGTTCCGGCCTTTCCAGAACTTCTCCCATCGATCCGCCGCCGCTTCGAACTCCTCCTTGAATTCCAACTCCATTAATCGTCCCCGCTCTTTCCCGCCGCCTCGGCGGCGGCGGCGTAGAGTTTCTCGGCCAGCCCGGAGGATCCCGCGCCCTCGAACCATGCGTGCAGCAGCCGGCCTCCCATGTCCTCGTAAGCGCCGGCGCCCCCGGCGCCGCCGAGCCCACGCAGATGCAGCGTGCGTCGATCGAACGTCGCCTGGCATTTCCTGGCGAGTTCGGGGTTCAATTTTTTGCCCAGAAGCGCCTGCTCGACGAATATCCGCGCCTCGGTCTCCTGGATGCCCAGGCGCATCTGCTCGGAGTGCTCGCTGGGCAGCGCCCCTTTCGGCCCCGGCGTGAACATGTTCTCCGTACCCCGGTCCAGATTGAGCTGGCTCCAGTCGCTTTCCGGGTAGCGCGCGACGATCGAATTGGACTTCTTTTCGCGGGAAACCCCCGTTCCAAGCACCTTCAGATCCTTCCAGTCCGAGGGCTTGAGCACCGGCCAGAAATCCGCTCCCGTGCGGCCGCGCCCCGAGAACCCATGCACCAGCGCCGCCTCCTGCGTCACCCGCCAGAACGTGAGCGGCTCGGTCGGCCCCCGCGCGCGCGTGTGGTAGTCGGTCTTCCACTTGGAGTTCCAGCCGTAGAAACGATTCCCGATCGCGCCCGACGCCGGATGCCGCGGGGTTCCCTCGCCGGGAGGCGGACAGATACTCAAATAATAGGCCGTGTTGTAGCCGATGGGGATTCCGAACATATTGCCGCGGCGGCAATCCGAGTGCGGGTTGGCCACCCACCGGGCGCCGGGCAGTAGTTCCGCGTAGAGCGCGGTCAACTCCTTCGTCGGATGCCCGCCGCCGCCATAGTCGCCGCTGATGCCGAGCATCGTCGCCCCGCTCAAGCCGCGCTTGGCCAGGCGCGCGGTAATTTCCTTAAAGACCGGACTCCAGAACTTCCGGCAGGCCTCGGGGGCGTCCTCGGTGGGACCTTCCAACTCGCTGGCCTTCCCTGTCGCGGGATCCCAGAGCGTAACCAGGGGGCCGCTTTTCCGGCCCAGCGTCCAGTCGGTCTTTCCCCCGCTCGACTGGATGCACCCCAGGTACATGTCGAAGACCTGCAGGCAAACCACGTCCACCTTCTGATACTTCTGGGCCAGGTCCAGGTACCGGTCGAAGATCGTAAAGTCGTAGTCATAGGCGTCAGGGTTCAGGGTTCGGGGTTCAACCCCCTTCGTTGCTCCTTCTGCCCCCTGCCCCCTGAACTCTGAACCCTCTCTTCTCACCCACCGCACCATGCTCTGCGAGTTGCCCAGATGCGTCCTGCAGATGAGCGGAACCACGACATAGTTGTTGCCCATCTCGCCGAGCAGCTTGAACGACTCTTCCATATACTTCCAGTGCTCTTCGCTCCAGAACGGCGTCTTGTACTGGAGGGCCACCGACTCCGGCGACTGGATCAGGCCGAGGTGCGAGACGAAATCGCGCGGGTCGGGCAACTTCCAGCCGATGACCTTCACTTCCACGGGCACGTCCACGGCGGCCAGCCCGTCGGCCGAAACGACGATCTTCCCGGCGTATTCGCCGCTCGCCGCATCGGGCGGGATCTTGACCTTGACCAGAATGGACTGCATCGCGCCCGCCCCGCCGGGCCCCGGCTCCTGCCGGGCCGGCGCCTGCCCGGCAAGCGAGTCCCAGAAGCCATCCTTGGAGACCGCATAGCGCATGGCCATGCTGTCATCGCGGATGGTGTAGTAGAGTTCCACGTTCGCGGCGGGGATCGTGCTCTTGCCGTTCGTCTGCTTCAAGTCGCCCGCCTGGGCCTTGACGCCGCCGATGGGCCCGTCCGAGGCGATCGTCACCCGTCCGTCGAAGGCGCCGTTGCGGCAACCGACGATCGAGACCGGCCCGTGCGGCTCCAGGGGATCGTCCAAGTCCCGCGGGTTCGGCCGGCGCATGTCCGGCGCGGCCCACACCCGGATTCCGGCAGGCCTTGCGCCAGGCGTCACCCCCGCCTCGGCCCGCAGCGCCAGGCTGACGAAGCCCGCCGTGCTCCACGAGGAGTCCCTGCTCAAGACCGCACGCAGGTCGAGATATGGGGCGCGATGGATTTCCACAGCCAGGACATTGACGCCCTTGCGCAGGAGTTTCGGATCGATGACCACGTTCTCCAGGCGGCGGATGCGTTTCTCCAGCAAATCCTTGTACTTCGTGGTATGCCCTCCCCACTCGGACATGATGTAGTTGCATCCCCGGAACGGCTTGTCCGGATGGCAGAAAGCCTCCCGAGGGTAGTCGTCGGCGAAGGCGTCGGGTTCGATCTTTCCCGCGCGCAGATGCGACCTGGCCGCTTCCTGGCCGTTTACATAAACGACCGCGCCGCCGCGAAAGGCCAGAGAGAGCGTAAGGTTCTTGACCTTGGCGGGGTCATCGACCGCGAACCGGCCGCGGAGGCAGAGCGTCGCCAGCGTGGGACCAGGTTCGTTGTGGATCCAGAATCCGTAGCCGCCCAGGGGATCGGAATTGGCGCGCCAGCGGCTCCAATTCTCGTCGGCGAATTCCGGCGCCATCCAGTCCGCCGGCAGCGCCGCGGTGCGGCCGACGAAACGGTCGTTCTGCTGGTCGGAAGGCACCGGCTGGAGCGCGCCGTCCTTGTCGCGGTAAAAAGGCGTGTTCCACAACGCGGACATGCGCCAGGGGCTGCTCCCGTCCAGAATGGACCCACCGGCCGCCGCCGGAGCCGGTCCCGCTTGGGCCGCCGCCAGCCCCAACATTCCCAACGTAACCACAATCGCCCGGCAGGTCCATAATTGAAGAGCGTCTTGCAAAACTCTCATAATGGTATTTCTCCCCTGATCTGTCGTTCGTTCACTTCAATTCGCAGACTTCCTCGGCCGCATAGAGCAGTTTCGCCCGCAGCAAGCGCCGGTTGAGACTGTCGCCCATGTAGGCGTACTTGTCGGTGGCGCCCACGCCGATCAGCCACGAAAAGGCGATGTCCGGCTCGGCGAAGGGGCTCTTGATCTCCTTCGGATCGGACGGCAGGCGCGGGCGGACCTTGCCGGTCCTGGGGTCCACCACCGGACTGTCGGGCCCGCAACTTTCGGCGTTGCCGTAACCGCCGAACTCCGTAATGAGGTTGCCGTTCGAGTCCAGCACCCCCACCCGGTAGCGCCCCAGGTCGGGATACCACACCCGGCCGTACGGGTCCACGTCGAAGCGCGTGTTTTCGCAGTTGCAGTAGAAGAGCGGCACATGGCTGATGCCGAAGTGCGCCCACTCGGCGCCGGTGACTTTTACGGGGACATGGATATTCGAACTGTCGCTGGTGTTCACGACGGAGCCCATGACCACCGTCTTCAACGCGGGGTCCAACTTTGGTTGCCCGTCGAACGGATTGTTTTGAGTCGCACGCACCCCCGCCTTGTCCCAATCCACCATCCCGCCCTTGGGCGAGAACTTGAGGATGCTCCCGTACATGATGGCAATGGTTCGTCGGGGGTCATTGCCCTCCCAGTGGGATGCGGGTGTCACCGGCCCGACGATCGCGGCGAACTCCGGCGGGATGGGCTGGTCTGCGGGCCGGACCTGCTCGGCGATGTAGATGTTGCCCTGCTGGTCGAACCGGGGGCCCAGAACGTTGTCGGAGGCCTTCCAAACGATCGGTCCGCCCATGCGTTCGCCGGAGGGGGCGATCTCGTAAAGCGCCTTGGCCCCGCGCTCGTTCGCGAAGGGGGCCTCGAACACGAAGTGGTGGCCGTCGCCGCGGATCCCGTGGGTGTGGGTCATGTAGACCATGCAGACGTGGGTGCAGATGGCGTTGGGAAGCGGCCGGTCGGCATAACTCTTGTATGCCGGATTCACCTTCTGCCCCTCGTGCATCCGGAAGGGCGCGTCCCACTTGAGCGGCTTGCCGTTGCGATCGAACTTGAGAAGTAAGCAGGGCCAGGCTTGGACGTAGAGGTTCCCGTCGGGGCCAACCTCCAGGCAGGAGCCGGCGGCATCGGAGTTTAAGGTCATGTGCTTGAGGTCGTCGCGCTTGCCCGTCTTTTCGTTGTAACGCGCCCACCAGTAGGGCCGGCCGCCGCGGATGTAGATTTCCGGATCGTCGCGATAATGGTCCACGGTGAGGTTGACGAAGCCTCCGTCGCCGATGTCCGCGCCGCCGATGCTTTGGGGGGCGGAGAACTTGTCGCCGAGATCCTCGAAGCGAAACAACTGCCAGCCGTTGGCGGCCCAAAGCACCGTCGGCTTGGCGCTCACGTCAGCCGCAAACCGCCACTGGAGGTAATCCCGGGGAGAGGTCAGGTGGACGGAAGCCAGGGGCTTGGGATCTTTCCAGCCGCCGAGTTTGACCAAGTCGGCGGCGCCGCCCTTGGCCCGCTTGAGCAGGTAGACCGCTCCGGTCTCCTTTTCGGCGGCCACGAACTCGGGATCCTCGGCCGGGAAGGAGCCGACGAACTTGCCGTCGGCCTCGGCAACCACCACCACGCGCTTGTTGGTCGCGTCGCAGATCAGGAGGTTGCCCTTGCCGTCGGCGGCCATCCCCTGGGCGCTGCCGCCCAGATGGGTTTCATCGTCGCCGGCCTTGTCCGGATCGCCGAAGAATGGCTCGGCCGGCGAACGCTCGGGGAGCTTGACGCGGTAAACCGCGGAGTATGGCAATGCCTTCGCTCTCGGGGCGATGCCGCTGACGTACGCGTACTTGCCGTCTCCAGACAAGGCCAGGTATTGACGGACGGCAAGCTTTTGGATGCTGGCCGCCGGGACGTTGGGCAGGAGTTTGGGCCCCAGGAAGGGCGGCGGGGCGGCGGCGCCGGTCGCGTCCACCAGCCCGATCCTGGCATCGGGATGCAGAGTCAGGAACTTACCGTCCGGGGTCACGGCCGCGCCGTCGGCCGACCAGAACGCCGTGTTCCGGCGCTCGGACAAGTTCAGACACATCGGCACGGTCCGGTCGCCGATCTTCACGGGAATGCCGCCCAGGGCCTCGATCTGCTCCTTCGTGGCGCTGGACGGCGGAGGAACGAGCGTCCTCTGAAACGTGCCGTCGCGATTCAGGGCCACCAGCCGCTGAGCGCTGAAGTTGGGCAGGCCCGCGCCGGCCGCGACCGCCGCGTAAAGCGTGCCGTCCGGGCCCGCGGCCATGCTCAGGACGTTGCCGATGGACAGCGGGTCGCCCATGACCGTCTGGTCGTACTTCGCGCCAAGACCCAGCGACACGCGGACTTTGAAAGGCCCCTCGCCGGCGGGTTTCCCCCAATCGGCCTTGCCGTCCCACTCGATGGACTGGTCCAGGGAATCCGCCTTCAAGGGCGGCGGCGGGTTCCCGCCCAGCACACCGGCCGCCAGATGACGCACCACCTTGCCTTGCGCGTCGAATACCGCCACGGCAACGTCGGTCGTCGCCGAGACGGCGAACGTAATCTTGACCGTGCCGCCGTCGCGGGTTGCCGCTGGTTTCCTGGCGAAGCCAACCGGAGCGGGTTCGCCGGCGGTCGCGCCGAGGCCCGCGAAACCAGCGCATAACGCCGCGCACACCAGCGCGTACAGAGAATGGCATTTTGTCATGTCGAATACCTTCTCTTCTTCCGCCACACAATCGCGTCTTACCGGAAGAAAATTACCGTTCCCTTCGTCCCCGGACCGGTTTCGACCATGAGCAATCCGCCCGTGCCGGCGACGCCAACGCTGTTGGTGGCGATCTTGTATACCTTTCCGCCCAGGTAATCGTTCAAACCGCCCGCCGTGTATTTGTAGTAGATATTCTGATCGCTCGCCGCCACCAGCACCTTCTGGGTCGTAATGTACGGATCGGCCACGCTGCCACTGCCGCCGGTGTTCCCAGTGTAGAAGTTGGTCAGCACACCCCCGATGTAACTTGTCTTACTGTCGCTGTTGAACTTGACGGCATGCAACTGATTAAGATCAAGCACGTCGGTGGTTTCATCCCCTACGTAGATCTTGCCGCCGCCGCCCGCGCTGGTGGTCAGGACGAGATCCCCGTTGTTGGTGCCGCCGAGCGAACTCTGCAACGTGTTCGAAGCACCGGTGAGCGTCAGATCCCCGTACGCGGTGATATTGACATTTCCGGCTAAAGAGCCGGCCTTTGTCCGGTTATTCCGCGTGTCAAGACTGCCGACTGTAACTTTTCCGCCCGCTATGATCGTGATTTTTCCGGCCAGCCCAGCAGTAATAGTGGAGTTGTCCCCCCTATACGTGGTAATGGCGCCAACCTGCACGTTGCCGGTGACATTGGTGACGGTGACATCGCCGACGCCCCGATTGCTAGTGTAGTGTCCCGAAAATGACTATACATATATCAAGCCAGTGTTCGATGCCTATTCGCGGAAATCCCAGCAAAAGCCCCGATTTCATATGTCTAGCTATTTAAGGGACACTACACTAGGGGTGCTCGTCACAGCACTCCCCCATGTCCGGGAATGAGTGTCGATATTGCCCAGCGTCACCGCGGCCGTGACGTTGATTACCGTCACATATCCATTCCCGCCAACCGCCGCCCCAGTAGAACCCATATTGTCCCAAGTGGCAAGGTCGCCGGCAATCGCAACGCCGTCCGCCCCAATGTTCATCACGGTGATATTGCCGGGGTTGACAGGGCCGGAAATAGCGGCAGTGGCGTTGAGATGCGCATCGAGGCACACCATACCGGCCGATCCGATCGTCACGCCTTTGTAACTATCTATTGTGATGTTGCCGGCTCTCACACTTCTAGTCTGGACGACTCCACTCCCCATATTGAAACTGCCGGCCGTCACGCCGCCGCCAGTGAAAGAGATGTTTCCCGATGGAAAAAGGACAACACTCTCGATAACGCTGTGTACGTTGGTTGACAAGAAACTACCCGTCTGTTGGACGGTGATGTTTCCCGTGCCACTTTGCCTTACCGAACTATTTCGACTGCCTGTTATCAGGTTGGTTGCCACGATATCCTTGGCGCCAGATATCTGAATGCTTCCGGACTTTCCCGAAGGATTAGCTATAGATTGTTGTTCAGTGGTAATCGTGGCAACGTTAATGCTGGTCACATTCGTAATGTCAATTGAGCCGGTGATTTTGTTAGCGCCCGTATTCCAAGAGGTCGTTATGGTCCCGCCGTTGGTGATGGCACCGGGGGTGCCGCCAATACCGAGATCCAGCCTGAAGCCGATGATGTCGGTTATTCGCGTCAAGTTGAATCCTGCCATGTCAAATCCGGCCGAGACGGGGATGTTCCCATTGTCGCCGTTCTTGTCGCCCCACTTGTAGGTGATTTGGTCGGCCTGATTCGACTTGATGGACTCCCCGCCAGACCCGCCGAGGACGTTATCGGCCAGACTTTCGGTGCCCCCAAGAGTCAACGCCATCGCCGGCGCTGAAGTCATCAGCATCACCGCGAAACACAGGCCCAGTACCATCGCACATTGCTGTATTGTCTTCTCCTTGGTCTTTCTCCTTGGCTCCACCTCCCGCGACTGTTTCCAAACTTCTACACGCACGCCTTTGCCAGCACACCGCCGGCCGGCCGGCCGGTGCTCTGGCGGATGAAGAGGCGGGTGGGCACGATGATCGTCCGCCCTTCTTCGCGGCGATGCTTGGCCACCACCGCCCGCAGCGCTTCCTGCCCCATCTTGCGCCAATACACACGGGTGCTTGTCAACCGGTCGCACAATCCACGCCGGATGGCGCTGTCGCCGCACGACGCGAGGCTGATGTCCCGGCCCACCCGTAGTCCCCGCCGCTCCAGGACAACCAGGGCCGACAGCGCGCGCAAATCGTCGAACGCGAAGATCGCCGTCGGCGGGCGGGGCAGCGCCAGCAGGCGCGGAACCGCTTCTTCGACGAAGCCCTCGATGTCGTCCGGGGTCGGCTGGCATGCCACCAGTTCCGGGTCGAACTCCAACTGGCGTTCGAGAAGGGCCGTCCGATAGCCGGCGAATTTCTCCGGGTTGGTGACGTTCCGGTCGTAGCAGTCGAGGAAGGCGATGCGCCGATGCCCGAGGGCGATCAGATGGAGCGTCACGGACCTCGCGCCCGCAAAACTGCCGTCCACCACTTCGATCACGGGCAGATCGCGCACAAAATTGTCGACCAGCACCACCGGTCCCCGGTTCATATCCAACAGGCGTGTCAGAAGTTGACGGTCTTCGCAGGAGACCGCGATGAACCCGTCGTAGTTGAGCATCCGGCCATCGTCCGCGAGGCGGGCCGCCTCCTCCGGCGCGTCCAGGGCGAAAATGTCGCAGGTCACGCCCAAGCGCGCAGCCAGGCGCTCGATGCCCTGGATTATCTCGGTGTTCCAGTGCCAGTTCGTCCGCTGCTTCTTGAAGTGGCTTTCCACGATCACCGCCACGCGCTTGGGCGCCGCCATCCGGCCGCGCCGGGGCTGTTCGCAAACGAACGTTCCCGCTCCCTGGCGCCGCTGGATGAGACCCTCCGCCTCCAATTCGACCAAGGCCCGGCGAAGCGTACTCCGCCCGATGCCCAGCCGCGCGGACAATTCGCGCTCCCCTTCCAAACGATGCTCCCACAGCCCCTGCTCGCGGATCAAACCTTCGATCTGCCGGCGCGCCAGCGTCCTGCGATAATGCTTGGCGATTCCATTCGACACTGGACTCTTGGCTATCATCAGTTCCTTATACCACTTTGAAACCAGCGCGTCAACCCGAAAAAATATAAATTTTGCGATTTTGCAATGGGTCGGTGACGCGGCAGGACCGCCTGAAGGCGGTACACCAAACGCGGGAATAATAATAAGTAATGCCGTTTGGTGTACCGGCTTTAGCCGGTCTTTAGTCCACCTACCCTATGTCACTGACCCATTACAAAAATTTCGCAATGGGCCGGTTACGGGGGCAAGAGCCCCCCGCCGCGGCCTTGCGCCACGGGTGAATAACCGGAGGATTTCACCGCTTCGCCCCGGCCTCCAGCGTGATCGATTCGTTCGAGGCCAACGGGCCGCCGTTCACAACGTAGGACTTCTCCGTTTCGCCCGCGCCGATTTTTTCGACGTGCTCGCCGCCTTTCCATCTGTGCGTGATCGTCAGCGGCTGGCTGCCCGCCTGCTTGTAGTGGACGTAGATGCCGTAGAGCTGTATGAGTTTCCCGTCGCCGCCCCTGGTATGGAATTTAACCAGCACCGACTTGACCGGCCTGGGTGCGAACGGGCTCTCGCGCACCGCGTCCTTACCGGGCGTGCAGCCGTAACTGAAGGCCTTCTTCAGATCGAAATCGAGCGCCCCGTCCAC
Organism: bacterium; assembly: GCA_025360745.1. Lineage (GTDB taxonomy): Bacteria > Verrucomicrobiota > Kiritimatiellia > CAIKKV01 > CAIYGI01 > CAIYGI01. The sequence continues at coordinate 16,998 of JANYBP010000069.1, read as the reverse complement.
GCTCTGGCCCCAGTAATCCTCGGGGTGATCGGGTTCCGCCGCCATGACCGGCTGCTGGCAGGCCAGAATCCAGCTCTTGCCGTCGTCGATCGAGAACGAAATGCCGTTGAGCGTGGCCGCTTTACGGCAGCCGAACTTCGCGCCGGTTTGCACGCGCACAATGTCGTTGGGCGCTTGCACTTTGAACACCACGTCGCCGTCGCCGCCCTGGAACAGGACATGGCCGCTGCAGGCCCCGGAAAACGAGGCGAAATTCCGGACGCCGTGGGCCAGCCGTTTCAGTTCCGCTTCGCCGTCGGTCACATCCGGGGCGAAGAGCAGGCAGGCGGTGTTCGCGCGCGCGAACGTCATTTTGGTCTGGCCATCCACAAAGGGCAGCGAGGCCGGCGAAAGCTGGCCGGCGATATAGCTCTTGAACGACTTGAGGCCGGAACCTTCGCCTTCGAAGCTCAGTTTCAGCAGCCAGCCGTAATGGGCTTCGAGTTGCGGCGTCAGATCGAGTTTGAATGCGCCGCCGCCCTGATGGACCTCTTTCCACGACTTGCCCAGATCCAGCGAGTAAGCAACGGCGCCCTTGCCGTTAACGAACTCGCCTTCGACAATCGCGCCATCCGCGTCGTCGGCGGCATTGGTAAAAACGTTGGGCGCGCCCGCGCAGCCATAGGGGCTGTAGAAATTGTAGATGACTTCCGCGGCGCCGGCCTGTTTCGGACGGAGGAACGGAGGGGTGGCGCTGTGGACGACATTCGCCAGCGCGAACGCGCCGTCCAGACAGGACGGTTTCGCCAGCGGCGGCGCATAGATCATTTCCCAGTTGCCGAAACGCGCGGCGGGGCCTTCCTTGAAAAGGTAAAAGGTCTCGCCGCGCTGCGGGCCCTGGCCCTTGTTCTTGCTCAACCGTTTCATGTATGCGCTGCCCGGCCATGGCGCGGAGTAATACCGGTACCGGGGAGCCCATTGACGCTGGAAGAAGCGCGTCAGCGATTCGCCTTCGCGCAAGGTCAGGTTCATGGAATGCGCCGAGACCTTGCGGCCATAGGTGGCGCTTAAAACTCCCGATCGCAACGATTCGTACTCTCCGGCGGCGCCGTCGTACTTGAAGAAGATATCCGGCGTATTGTCGTTTTTCTCGAAGAGCAGCGATTTATCCGCCTTGACGTCGTCGATGGACGGAATCGTGCCGTCCTTGCGGCGTATGAAGCCCATCTGGTCTATGTCCGTGAAATGCCATTTGCCGTCGTAGAACACTTCCGGCACATTGTGCCCCTCGATCCCGGAAATACGCCCCTTGAGCCCCGCGGCGTTATGCAGCAGATTCACGGGCCAGGCGATGGAACCGCAGATGGCATGGCCGTACACGTTCAAGCTCTTGACCGCGTCCATGATTTTGGAACTCTCGCTGTTGCCCTTGCGTCCCTGAGTGTTGTCGGCGCAAGGCTCTTCCGGCACATCGTGGTGATAACTGTGGCGCACCATGTAGTAGAAAATCGCCTCGGCCTTCTGCTGGTCGGTCATGCCGGGCTTGAAGATATCCTTGAAAAGCGCCTCGATGCTCGACGCGTCCGGATTCTTCTCGCTGACCACTTTGACGCCGGCCGCAACGGCCGGGGCGGAGTCCCTGGATTCGGCGGCCGGCGCGCAAGCGAGCGATAAGGCAAACACCGACGCCGCGGCGAAAATAACACGTGTTCTCATGATCTTTTCTCCAGCAGCATCCCGTGGGATGCGGGTTGACTATTTCTTGGCTGTCGCTATCTCGATATCGGCAGGCTCACGGCGCGGCCGCTGGCCGCGTCCCGCAGATGCAACTCGAACGGCCCCGGCTCCTTGACTTGCGAGAGATCGAGCGCCCCGGCGTAACGCCCGCCGGGCAGCGGGATGTTCACCACGCTTTCCGGAATCGGTTCGCCCCGCGCATCGCGCAGTTCGGCGTGGACCACATGATCTCCCGCTTCGCCCGCCGGCGTCTTGATGGCCACGGACAGCGCCAGACGCCCGTCCGCGATCTTGCGCGTCCCGGCGTCCACGGCCAGTTCGCGGACTTCATAGGGCAAGACGCTCAGGAGCAGGGGCGCGCCCGTGGGCATGGTCGTTTCGACCCGACTGGTCAGCCCGAACGAATGTCCGGTCCGCATTTCGGTCACGTAGCCGGCGGTCCCCAGGTCAAGCGACAGAGCGCTGCCGCCCGCTTCCGCGGCGTGTTGCCCGGAATCGGAGAGATCCTCCCAGTTGATGCGGGTCACGTCGTTGCGGATGACGGCCACGTAGCGCGCCTTGCCCTGGACGAACACAAACGTTTCGAGGCCGGGCGGGTGCTGCCCGTTCGACTTCAGGGCCACCTTCACGGCGGGCCGGACGCCGGCCTTTTCGAGCAGCGCGCGGCAAAGCGCCCGGTACGGAGCGGTCATGGCATCCGCATCCTTCGCGCCACGCAGGGCCGGGTAATTCGGAATGTCGAAATTGAGCGTGAAGACGGCGCCTTTCCCAACGATCTGGGAGATCAGCGCGGGACCGGAGGGCGTGGAGGCAAGCGCCTTGCCGGCGCCCGCCTTCAGGCCGGGCTCCTGATACCCCTGCACGCGAAACGCGGCGCCAGCCTTCAGGCTCCCGAAATCGGCGGCCATCGTCACGTCGAGCGGCCGCCCGAACCCGCCGGCGTAGCCGCTGCCCTTGGCCTCGGCCTTGGTTTCCTCCTCGAATGAAAACGGCGCGCGCGCCACACCCAGCAAGGCGTCCATCGGGCCCGCTCCGCCCGGCCAGACCCGGCCATTCTGGTCCATCCGGCCCGCCATGATGTCCGTGACCAGGACGCCGCCCGCGGTCACGAACTCCTTCATCGCCCCGATCTCGGCCGCGGAGAGCGCGAGGCTGCGCGGCGCGAAAAGCAGGCGGATGCCCCGCCGCGACAATTCGCCGCCCTCCACCTGCTGGCTGGAGAGGCAGACGTACTGGATTCCGCAGTCCTCAAGGAGTTTGAAGAGGCCCACCCGTCCGGCCGCCGCAAAATTAATCTCGCCCTCGAAGGACGAGGAGCGGTTCATCCAGTGTTTGCCGTCGCGCTTCACCTCCAGCATCCAATCCGCGCGCAGCGAGGACTGGGAGTACAAAACGGCGACGGGTTCGGTTTGCTGGTCGGCATGCCGGATCAGGCAGGGGATGCCGCCGCGGGCCTCGCGGAAAATATCGCGCAACGTCCGGCCCACGGCCGTCAGGCTCACGTTGGCGCCGTTCACGTCGAGCATGAGCACCTTGTCGCCGTGCCCCGCATAGGGCCAGACAAGACCGCCGCCGTCGCCGTGGAGCGCCAGGTACCACATCGCCACAAGGCCTTCCTGAACGCCGCTTTGGTAACGCGAGGCCGCCAGCAGCGGCGTGCGGGGCGGCATGAACGAACGCATCAGTTCCCGCGAACCGCACACGTCGTAGTGTTCGATCCAGGAGCAGACCGCGCATAGTTTCCAGAAATCGAACCCGCCGTAAGCCGCGGGCATCTGGGTGCCGGAAATACCGGTCGGCGCGCCGGCGTCGTTGCGCAGGATCTCTTCACTGTAGCGCACGATGGCCGCGGCGAAGGTATCGTCGTTGTACTCCCGGTGGTCGCTCCAGGGCGACAGATTGAGCGTCGCCATTTTTTTGAATTCCCGTGCCTGGATCTCGTCGGTCATCATCGGGAAAACGTTTTCCCACGCCGCGAACGAGGTATCCCATTGCTTGTTCAGGACTTCGAGGGCGCCGTACTTGGTTTTGAGCCATTGCCGGAAACCGGCCAGCGAAACGTCGGAGAAGTCGAAGTCGTGCGGGCAGGCCGAGGAGGCGACATAGGTGGCCTCGTCGCGCAGGTCGTAGCCCAGCGACTTGTACGGGCCGCAGCGCCTGGCGGCGCTGGCGGCGCTGCGCCGCTCCGCGGCGTCCGTTGCGGGACTTTCCAGACTCGGCTTGCGCACGCAGTTTGCCCGGATGCGGCTCTTCTTGTAGGCATCCCTTAAAGCCGGGCCGGTCTTGTTCCGAATGTACAGTTGGTTGCAGATGCAGGTGTTGTAGAAGGGCATGCCCGCCGCGACCGTGGGCGCCGGTTCGTCCTGCCCGTAGACCATGGCGCCCCGCACGTACATTTTCTTCAGCATCTGGAAGTACACCGGGTTGTTCTTCAGGCGCTTGTCGCTGCCCCACACGATGGTCATGTAGTCGTACCAGGAGGCGTCATAAGGCGAGAGCACGGCGGGCGGTTTCGCCCACACGGCATCGCCGGTCCGCTCCGCGGCCGCGGCCGCGCGCGGCGGGTTGGACGAGGCTGGAAAACGCGAGCCCGGCGCGGGCCATGCCGGCAAGGCGTTGTCGGCGGAACATGCCACGCCGGCCATCATTCCCATCGCCAGCGCGATACAAATCGTAGACTTTTTCATGCGACTCCTTTTCGTGCTTTCAAATCACTCGTTTCCGGCCAGCCGTTCGCGCTCCGCGAGGATGGCGCCGACGGCGGCGCGGGCGGCCGCTGGGAGCGGCGCCGCCTGGTGCGTATCCAGGATTTCCCGGACGTTCTCGTTGAGTCTGGCGAACAAGTCCTTGCCGCCCGCGGCCCGCCAGACATCCTGAGCGTTTCTGTCGAACAGTCGCGGTTGCCAGATGTGTTGCCGGAAATGCTCCACGGTGTGGTCGGTGTCCAGGAACTGGCCGCGCGGTCCGACCTGGTCGATCACGTCCAGCGCGAGCGTCTTCTCGTTCACCTCGATCCCCCGCCCGATGCGCCGGGTGTAGGAAACGATTTCGTCGCACAATACGATCATTTCCATGGAAGTGGTCAGGCCCGTGCCGAGATAACCCACGTCATGCACGAGATTGCTGCCGGAAAGCCGCGCCATGAGTATTTCGTACGCGGCCTCGGCCGCCGCCTGGGCGTCCAGAACTTTCGCGTCGCTGGCTCCGGCCAAGCCCCAGATCGGCAGCTTGTAGTAATGTCCCAAATCGGCAAACGCCGCAAATGCCATGTGGAATTCGGGCGCGCCATAGGTAAACAGGGTGGTCCGCATGTCCATGACCGACACGTTTCCGCCATAGACGAACGGCGTCCCCGGTCCGGCCAATTGCAGGACGGTCAGCGCCGCAAGCGTCTCCGCGTTGGCAAGCGCCACGGCGCCCGCCAGCGTAACCGGACCGGTCGCGCCGGCCATCATGCCGGAAGGGCACGTCAAGGGCAAACGGTTGGCCGCGCAAAACAAAAGCATTTCCATGGCTTTCCGGGTATGGACCAGAGGGCTGACCGGTTCCGTATAAAGCACATTGCGCGGGTGGCTCCGAAGCATGCCGGCATCGCCGCCAGCCGCCGCCAGGGCGAGGTCGTAAATGGGCTCGATATCCTTGAGTCCCTGCGCGGTATAAACGATGGGTTTGCTGGAGCCTTCCTGCATGGCCGCGTATTGATGCACAAATGAGCTGGCGCCCGGCCGTTCCGCGGCGATGCCCATGGACATGATGAAATCGATGTTGTCCAATGCGTCGCACAGGCGCGCCACGGTCGCGACCGATTCGCGATCGGTTTTCCGCCGGGCGCCCGTGTAAGGGTCAACGTAAAACGGGGTGTCGGACCCGGTCCCAAAGTACGACCGGGCGCCGCCCAGGTCCATCGCCGGCCGGTCGTGGCGGTCGTAAAGCAGCAAACTCGACGGCGCCGCGGCCAACGCCTGGTCAACCAGGTTGGCCGGGATGCGCACGCGCTCGCCATCGACCCTGGCGCCGTTCTTCTTCAGCAAGTCGCGGACGGCTTCATGTTCGAAGATCATGCCCGTCCGGGACAGGATATCCAAACTGGCCTGATGGATGTTCTCGATCTGCCGCTTGGACAGAACCCGCATGCGTACCCGCAACTTGTCAGCTTTACGGAGCGCCGTATGTCTGCTCATATTGAGTTACCCGCAATCGTTCTTCCCGGTTCAGAGCCCGATACGAACGCACTTTCCTTCAAGAACCACCTTCTTCTCTTGCGGTTTACCGCCCGGCAACTGCCATTTGACCACGAGTTCGCCGGCCGAGGTCCGCCCGAAAAAGGCTTCCGTGGATCCGGCCACGACGTTCCAGGCGCCCAGGCAGCGCGTGCCCGCCCAGCCCGTGACGCGCAGAGGGCCGGCGAACGCACCGCCGGGCGGGAGCGAGGCGCGCGCCTCCAGCGGCTTTTCGTCTTCAAACGTCTTGCGCAGGAAAACCATCACCGTGCCGTCATTGAGCGTCATGGCCAGATCCTGGGCGCCGTCGCCGTTGAAATCCTCGACCGTGGCGGACTGTTGACCGCCCTCCGTCTCTGGAATCACGTTCTTTTCCGTCATTTCCAGGGCCTTGCCGAAACTACGGAAACCGCGGTTGAAAAAAATCATCGGTGGGCCATCGGAATAGGCCAGCATCAGATCCTGCCGTCCGTCGTTGTTGATATCGCAGGTCGTCACGGCGGTCGCGCCGGGAACGGCCGTGTAGGAAATTTCGCCGGACAGGCCGAACGTCTCCTCGAACTTCAGGTCGCCGCGATTATGCCAGAGCCGGCAATTTGCCTCGGAGCAGGTGAACAGATCCAGCCGTCCGTCCGCGTCGCAATCGCCGACCGACGCGACGGTCCGCCCCTTGCCTGCGGCAATCGCGCACTTGACCGGTTCGGCGAAAACGCCGGCGCCCTGGCCTTTGTAGAAAAGGCTTCCCTCGGAACACAACTCCAGGATGTCGAACAGACCGTCGCCGTCCAAATCGGCGGCCAGGCACTGGATCGGCGCGCCCAGCCCCGCCGCCGCCGCGCCGCGCGACAGCGCCGCGACTTGGAACGTGCCGTCCGCCCGCGGCTTGAGCAGCAGCGGGCCTTCCGGCGTGCCGACCAGCAAGCCCGACCGTTTCTCGACACCGGCATCGACCGCGCAGAGGCTCAGACACCCGCCCTTGATTTGACCGCCGATGTCCAGGCCCTTGGCGCCGAACGTCCCGTCCGCCGCCTGCGTCCACATGTTCAGCGTCCGTCCATCCCAATCGGCCAGATCCCGGCGGCCGTCTCCGTTGAGATCCGCCCAGACGGCCAGGCGCGACTTGCTGCCCAATTTTACCGCGGACGCGATGTCGCGAAAACCGTCGGCCTTGGCATCCCAGCGATACAGGCGGTCGCCGCCTTCCGCGGCGATGAAAAGCGCGAACTCGCCCTTGCCCGCCAAATCGACCGCCTGCATGGCATGGACTTTGCCCGCGATCCGGCCCAGGGTCAGGCGCGCACCCCAGCCATAGCCGACCGCCGCGGGCACGTCGGCGTCATCGTCCGCGAGAATGTACTCGACGGCCAGCAGCAGCATGTCCGTGCCGCCGGCCCAGGTGCCTTGCATGCCCGTGTCGTGGCCAACCAGGGCCAGAGACCCGCCTTCCCTTTGTTCCAGCCGCAGCCATTGGCCGGCCAGGGCCAGGAACGCGACCGATTCCTGATCCTCGTCTTTGCCGATGAATAAGAGCGCCGGGCCGTCGCCGAGCCTGCGCATGTTATCGCCCGCCGTCTTGGCGTGTTCCTGTTGGGCGGCCGTGCTCAAGTCGATGGTAAACTTCGCGGCGGCCAGTTTGCCTTTGAGGCCGCGCCGCACCTCGGCGGCGACCTTGCCATGCTCGTCCGGGGGGGCGAGCTTCAGCAACGCAATCGTTTCCGACTGCTGGACGAGATGGATCGGCGTGAATCGCGGATTGATCAACGCGTACGCCGACCCGGCAAGGAAGACGGAAAGAAAGACCGTGACGACCCGGATTGCGGATGTTTTCTTCATCGGAACGCTCCTGTTTGCCATGGATCAATTTTGAGCCGACGCGGCGGCCACTTCAGCGGCGGCCGAGAAGAGCGCTTCGCTCAGACCAGCCGATCCCGCGCCCTCGTACCAGATGGTAATCGGCTGTCCGATAAGGCCCCCTCCGCCGGTATTTCCGGCCACCGATCCCAATCCCCGAATGCGCCAGGTACGCTGGTCGAGCAGGGTTTGGCAACGTTTGGCCAGATCCGGGGCGAGTTTTCCGGCCAGGATGGCCTTCTCTATCGAGATCCGGGCCTGGCACTCCTGAATGCCCTGGCGCAGCTGCTCGAAGTTCTCCGTGGGCATGGCCCCGTGCGGACCAGGGGCGAGGATCGCCTCCGCACCACGGTCGAGATTAAGCTGGCTCCAGTCGCTTTCCGGATATCGGGCGGCCACGGAGTTGGTTTTCTTCTCGCGGGCATTGGCCGCCTTCAGGCCCTTCCAGTCCGATGGTTTAAGGACCGGCCAGAAGTCCGCCCCCATGCGTCCGCGCCCGCTCAGGTTATGCACCAGCGCCGCTTCGACCCAGGTGCGCCAGCATGTCAGGGGGGTGGTTTCGCCGCGGGCACGGGCATGGTAGTCCGACTTGTACTTCCAGCCGTAGAAACGCTTGCCGCTCTCCGGCGGCGGGCAAAGGCTCAGGTAATAGGACGTGTTATAGCCGACCGGAATCCCGCCAACGGATTTGCCGCGGCAGTCGGCGTGCGGATTGGCCACCCACTTGGCGCCAGGCAGGAGTTCTTTGTACAAAGCGCCAAGTTCCTTCGTGGGCGCCCCGCCGCCGCCGTAATCGCCGCTGATGCCCAGCATCATTGCGTCGGCGAGCCCGCGCTTGGCCACCCGCGCGCCGATCTCACGAAAGAGCGGCCCCAGGAATTTCTTGAATTCCTCCGGGGAGTCGTAAGGGGGACTTTCCAGATCCTCACACTTCCCGGTCTTGGGATCCCAGAGCGTCATCAGGAGGCCGCATTTCTTCCCCCTCGTCCACTCGACGATGCCACTCAAGTTCTCGATGCACCCGACATACATGTCAAAGGCATAAAGGCAGAGCACGTCCACTTTCTGATACTTCTGGGCCAGATCCAGATAGCGGTCGAAGATCGTGAAATCGTACCGGTACCCGGTGTCGGTCTTGACCCAGCGGATCATGCTCTGCTCGTTGCCGAAGTTCGTCCGCGTGATGACCGGCGCCGTCACGTAGTTGTTGCCGATCTCTCCAAGCAACTTGAAGGTCTCTTCCATTAACTTCCAGTGCTCCTCGCTCCAGAGCGGCACTTTGTACTGAAGGGCCACGGAATCCGGCGACTGGATGATGCCCATGTGCGTGCCGAAATCCTTCGGATCGGGCAGCTTCCAGCCGACAACCTTCAGTTCGACGGGAACGTCCGTGGCCGCCAGACCGTCGGCCGAGACGGAGATCGTCCCGGTGTAGTCTCCGGGCACGGCGTCCGCGGGCACGCTGACCTTGAGGAGAATGGACTGCGCCGCCCCCCCGCCGGGGACCACGTTCGCCGTGGCTGGCGGTTCGGCCTCCAGACTGTCCCAGAACCCGCCCGCGGGAACCGGATAACGCATGGTCATTTTGTCGTCGCGAATCGTATAGAGGAGCCTCACGTTCGCGGCGGGGATGACGCCCTTGCCAGCTTTTTGCCGGAGTTCTCCGCCGCGGGCCTTGACTCCGGATAACGGCTTGTCGGAGGCGATCATGATCCTGCCGTCGAAAGCCCCGTTCCGGCAGCCGACGATTCTAACCGGCTCCAGTTTCTCGAGAGGGTCATGGTAGTCCATCGGGCTTGGCCGCCGTATGTCCGCACACGACCAAACCTGGATTCCGGCCGGCCGGCCGTTATTTGGCGCAATGCCGGCCTCCGCGGCCAATTGCAGGGAGACCAGCCCCGCCGTGCTCCAGACCGACACATGATTCATGCCCTCGCGCTCCAGCCCCGAACCAAAGTACGGGGCGCGATGAATCTCGACCGCCAAAACGTTGATGCCTTTGCGGAGGAACTTCTGGTCGATGGTCAGGGTCTCAAGTCTGCGGATGCGTTTTTCGAGTAGCGCCTTGTACTTCTCGGGTTGGCCGTACTCGGCCAGGATGCAGCGGGAACCGCTCTTCACGGATTCCTCGTGAACGAACGCCTCCGGCGGATAGTCTTCGGCAAGCGTTGCCGGATCGAGCCCGCCTTTGGGCAGGTTGGCGCGCGCCACCTCCTGGCCGTTGAGGTAAACCGTGACCCCGCCGCGATAGGCCAGCGTGAGCGACAAGTTCCGGACCTTCGCCGGATCGTCCACCGCAAACCGGCCGCGCAGGCACATCAGACTCAAGGTCGGCCCCGCTGCCCCGGCGAATTCGAACCCGTAGTCGTACAGCGCCCACCCTTGGCGGGGTTTCCAACTGCTCCAGGCGCCGTCCGGGAAGTCCGGCTGCATCCAGTCCGCCGGAGGCGGCGGCGTCTTGGCCGCGAATCCGTACGGATAACTGGAGTTCAACTGCTCCTTGAGCTCGCCGTCCCCGCGCACCAGCGGCGTGTTCCATGACGCGAACATACGCCAGAGACTGGTCTGGTCCAGAACGACTTTTCCGGTGGCGGCCGGCGGCGCATCGGCGCCCCGCGCGCAAATGACCGCCCCGGCAAGGCCCAGCAAAATACCGACCGCCGCACAGCGAAATCGCATGGTTTCTTCCTTTCCTTTCAGCTTGTTCGGTGAGCACATGTGCGTTTGATACCATTATGAAACCAGAGCGTCAAACGAAAAATCGCCCTCCTACGGAGCGCGCGCTTCGGCGATCTTGCCTTTCACGTAAGGACCCGCCAGTGGATCGTCCGGTACACGCTGTTCCAGGGCATCCGCATATTGCAGCGCGGCGGCGCGCACTTCGGGCGTGGCAACGCGGCGAAGCGCGGCGACGATTTCCGAGCCGTACTCCAGGCTCCAGCCGCGTTCGCCATTGCGCGCCAACTCGGCCAGCAGAACCGGCGCCGCATCGGCATCGGCAATTTCCCGCAGCGCATGCACGATGGCCGTACAGACCATTTGCTGATGCCCGTCATCGCGGCGGCGATTTTGAGCCAGCGCCGCGGCGAGGTCGGCCAGGGCGTCTTTTCCGGCGGATCGGACCAGGGCGCCGGCGGCCGCGCAGACGATGACGGCTTCGGGATCGTTCAACTTGCCTTCGAGATACTGTTTAACATCCGCGCCCTGGCGGGCGCCGATGGCCTCGACAGCGTAGCGGTTCAAGTAGATCGGCGCGTTGCCTAGCGCCATCAGGGTCGTTTTGGCCTGTTCGTCGTTGGCAATGCCGAGAGCGCGGATGGCTTTGATCCGGTCATCCAGAGGAACGGCGGGATTGGAGAAATAAGCGAACGCGGACGCATCCTCGGGCCGCGCCGCCGCCGCAACGCCGGGTTGCCGCGCGGATGCCGGAGTCGCGACGGTCGCCAACGCCGGAACCGGCGCGGCCGGCGGCAACGGAACCGTCCCGGTCGAAGACCGGGTCTGAGCCGGAAGAGTCCGCCGCACCGCCGCAGGGCCGGCGCGGCGTTCGCGCGCCAGGAAGGCCGGAGCCAGCGCGATCGCGGACAAGCACAACAGAGTCAGAACGAGTAAAGATCGTCGCATGTGAGTTCTTACTCGATGAGCGCCCGGTAGAACCGGCGGACGCCTTCGATCGCGTTGGTATAGGCCCGCCGTCCGGCGCCGTCGAACACCGTGGCGCCCGTTATCGCCGTGCCGTCGAGGTTGGTGAACGAGCCTCCCAGATTGTCCACGGCCTGTAGTTTCAGATACCCGTGCATGCCGTCGGGCGAGATATCCCCCGTGACGACGCGCCGGACCGAGATCACCACGTTGCTGCCCGACACCGCCAGCGACTCGACCTTCAGCCGGTAGGAGTTGGACGATGTGGGATCGAGTCCCAGCAGATACTTGTCGCCGAGATCGAAACCGTCGCCGCCGCCGGCCCGCACCGCCGCCTCGGACCAATTCGTCAGCCAGCCGATCGGCGCGTTCGTATAGCCCGTCTGCTCCGGCGTGACCTGCGCAAAAACCACCGCATTACTGATATCGGCGCAGATGTTGGCCAGCAACTGCGTGAAGACCCGCGCGCCGCTCGCGGACGGCGCCGCCGCGCCGTTGGCGGCGAGCGTGGATATCCGATTCCACTCGTCCGCCGTATAGACAATCTGTGTCGTGGCGCCCACGGCCACCGGCGTCGCCACGCAGGGCGCCGCCCCAAGCGAGGAGCGCCCGTTGCCGCTCTTTGTCACGATCAGCATAAACGTCGCGCCGGGCGCGCCAGCGAAGGGGTCAACGGTTGTCACCACCACGTCATCGCCATAGCCGGTGCCCGCGAAACACATCGCCGTCAACTTCTTCGTTTCGGCGTTGGTCGTGGCCAGACGGAACCAGGTGCCGTTGGACTGCGTTGCCGGCAGCACGCCCGTGGTCTCGAACTGCGCCTTCCACCCGTTGCCATAGGCGGCCGGACTGGCAGCCGGCGCCCCGTCCAGTTTCACTTCGAACATCGCCAGAGCATTGGCCGGGTTGGTCGCCGTCGCGTCTATCGTCAGCGTCAAGCGGTGCCAGTTTGTCGAATCGGCGAAAACCGCGGTGGCATCCACCGTGTTGCTCAACAACATCCCGTCGGCCGCCGCCACGCCATGGAACACCATCAGTTGATTATTCGTGCTGGCGTAAACGCCCCCCTTGATCCCCGTATCGGCAAACTTGTAGTCCGCCAGCGCCTGGTCGGCCGCGTCGAACCGCACCATCATGTCCATATAAACCAGCGCGCCGCCCATTTCGAAGCCGCTCCCGAAACTGTTGGTCAGCGTGCCCCCATGCGTGGCCACCCGCAGCACGTTGGTGTGCGTCGCGGAAGGCAACGGCAGGTTGGTCGCGCTGTAGACGTACGCCAGATTCACGATCCGCGACTGGTCCACCCCATCCGTTCCGGCGGACCAGCCCATGCGGCCCGAAATGTTGGTGTTCAGGCCGCCCCAACCGGTCGTGTCTTCGAACGACTCCGCGTACGGCAGCGTGTTATACGCCGGACGGGAGAGCGGATCCGCCGGTTCCGTGCGCGCCAGATACTCACGCCACGTCGCCACGCCGTCGCCATCCTGATCGCCCAGTTCCGCCGCCGCGAAATCGTTTGTCCAGCCGTATTGCGCCAGCCACCATTGCGGCGTCCCCCGCGGCGCCAGCAGGGGCGCAAAGGCGGCCGCGATCGTGTGGTTCGTCGTGGCGTTGACAAAGGTGTAAGCGGCGACCGCCCCCGCCGGAACCCCGTCCACCAGCACACCGGCGATGGCATACCAGGCGCCGGGCGTAATCGCGAAGGCCTGATCGGCGCCCCCGGCGACCAGGACGCGGCCGGCCGGCGCGATGCCGCCGTGCGCGCCCGCCGATGCGGCGATCGCGCAAGCGACGGTGAGCCTCAACGTCCGCGTATCCGCGCCGAAGGCGTTCGTCGCGGCGATCGCGACGTCCGTCGCGCCAGCCGCGGCCGGCGCGCCGGAAATCGCGCCGGTGTTGGGATCGAGCGACAAGCCGGGCGGCAACCCCGCGGCGGTGAAACCGGCGGGCGCATGGATGGCCGTGATGACGTAACCGAACGCCTCGCCGACGGCGCCGGTGGCCGTCAAAGGACTCGTGATGACGGGCGCCGTCGTCACCAGCGCGAAACTCGCCGCGATCGTGCGATCCGACGTGACGTTGTCGAAATTGTAGGCGGCAACCGGGCCGACGGAAGATCCGTCCACCAGCACGTCGGCGACTTCGTATCCGTCGCCGGCGGCGATCGTGAAGGCCTGCGAAGATCCGTAGTCGATCCCGATGTCGCCGGCCGGCGCGATGACGCCTCCTCCGCCCGCCGCGGCGCGAATCGTGAAACTCTTCAGCGCGAAGGACGCGGTCAGCAGCGTATCGGTCGTCATCGAGAGCGAGGCTGGATTTACCGTCCCGCTCAAGGCGCCGCTCCAACCCGCGAACAGGCTGTTCGTGGCGGGAACGGCGGTCGCCTGCACCAACGTCCCCGTGGCGTATACGAACCCGGGCGGATCCAGGCTCACGGTCCCGGAACCCGTCCCCGAGGTGGCCACGGTCAACGTACAGTCGTCGTTGAGCGAACTCGGCGCGATCTCGAAGCAGTTGAGGATGGCTTGGCCGCTGCCATAGGTGCCGACGGGGCTGTTGGTGGAGGTCTTGACAAAGATGTCGAGCACGCCATCGAGGAGCGTCAGGTTCGTGGAGACGAACACCGGCTGCTTCAGCCCGCCGGCGGCGACAATGTCGAATGTCTTCAAGAACGGCTGCCCATTCAGGGTCACGTCGAACAACCGCTTGCCGGCGCTGGTGTTTACCATGTCGCAAAAGCCCAGATTCAGCTTGTAAGCGCCGGCGGCCAGGGGAATCTTGTAGTGGAATCCCGAGGTGCGGTAGTAATCGCAGGTGTAATAGCGGAATAGAACATCGTCGGGCGTGTTCGAGATGGCGCCGGAGAAAGGCATGACGTTTATATTCATGCCGTCCGTGCCCCATGTGCCCGTGGCGTAGGTCTGGTCGTGAAGCCACAACCGGCCCTGGCTGTCCGTGTAATCGTAGTCGGGATCGTAGCCCCCATTGGCATAGCCATAGGAGCGGACATAGCCGCAATTCACGCGCAGCACTTGCCCGGTGGCGGGCGCCACGCGGATTTCCACCTCTTTCCAGGCGCGGGCTTCGTAGTTGTCCATAACCTGCACACGGGCGAAGTAGGTGTGGGGAAGGTTGTAGGTCCGCGATGCCGCCGTGGCGGTTGCCCCGGATACCGCGGAGGTCGCGATGCCATAGTTATAGCCGTCGGGATACCACTCGTACGACGCCAGCGAGCCGTCCGGGTCGTTGGCCGCCGCGGTGAACGACACCGTCAGGGGCGCCCTGCCGTTGGTGACGCTGGCGGTCATGGCGGTCACGACCGGCATGACGTTGGACGCGACGTCGAAGGTGGGAAGAGACAGGTCGCCGTAGAACACGGCCCGATAGTAGTCGTTGAACTCGTAGTTCTTGACCAGCGCGTTGCCCCAGCATTCGCCCGCCGCCAGGCCGTTGCGCAGCGGGGAAGCCCCCCCGTAGTTGCATATTTCGAAGGCCCCTTCGTAGGTCGTCTCGGTCGCTCCCACGCTGAAACCGTTGCCGCCTCCGCGAGTGAGGAGTTGGTTGTTGACCACGCCTCCAAAAGCGCCGGAGACGCAGGAACTGCACAGCGCCGAACGAACCTGGGCAAGGAGATTGTGAATCATGTAGCTGTTCATGAGTTGCATGTTGCTGTAAGCGCCCGGTCCGCCGTGAGACGTTTCGTCAATGAGGTTGCCGCCCTTGACGAAAGCGTTTTCGGGGGCGAGGTATTCCAGCTCCGGCCAGGTGTCGCGTATGCCGGCCATGTAGTTCGTGCCGGAGAAAATTTCGTAATAGTAGGCGGAAAACGGCAACCGCGACACGCCGGTCCGGCAGTCGTGATTCTGCCGCAGCACGCGCTTGAGCAACCCGGCCTCGTCTCCGCAGAAGAGCGTGTGTCCCGCGCCGTCCAGCGCCCACATGCGGCTGACCCAGATATGGAACTTTCCGTAACCTGTATCGCCCATTTGGAGCATGTTCCAGTAGGCGCAATCCGTCAGTTCGCTGCTCGGTCCATACGCCTTCGGCAGATTGCCGACGAGAATGGCCCCGGCCAGGAACTGCGTGGGCGCCAGATACTCGGAGCGCAGGTTGCTCCAGAGGGATGTGGCCGCCGTCGTGCCGGGCAATTTGAGCAACTTGGCCGTGTATCCTTCCGTTTGCAGATCGGCGCAAAGCTGGCTGACCTCATTGCTGATTTCCGGGTACAGCGTGCTGTTGACGACGGCCAGCACCACCATGCCGCCGCGGTCCGTCGGTTGCTGGCGCACCAGAACGCTGCCCGTCGCCGGCGCGGAAGTGACGCTGCCATCGGAAATCGCCCAGGAAAAGGTGTCCGTTCCCGTGTATCCGTTCACGGGCGTGTAGAGGAACGACGCGCCGGAGACCGTGAACGAGGCCGCATGAGCGGGCGGGCTGAGAACTTGCAAGGAAAAGCTCTGGGGGTCGGGATCCGCGAACAAGGCCGGCACGGTTACCTGCTGATTGGCGCAGGTCCACCCTTTGGCCCCCAGGGCGATCGGCGGGGTGTTCGTCGTGATCGTGTAGGTATAGGTGGCGACCGACGAGGTCGCTATTTGATCGCTGACGCTCCATTTAAAAGTGTCCGCGCCAATGGCGCCGGGGTTGGGCGTGTAGTACCAAGTGCCGCTGGACAAGGGGGTTTGCGGAGGAACATTGGTGTATCCTCCCGAATAGTACTCCAGCAAGCCCTTGGTTGGCGCTGTACCCAGAGTGTAAGTCATGATCTGGCCGGCATCCGTATGCGTCCACGGCAGGATGGTGCTTTTTCGCGATGTGTTCTGCACGACTGGAGCGGAACCGTTTTGGGCCACCGGCGCGTGATTGGCGGTAACATCGAAGGTGCAAACCGCCGTGACGGACGTGAGAGTCCCGTCGCTCACTTCCCAGGTCATCGAATCGGAGCCGGAGAAGCCGTTGGTGGCCCGGTAGAAGTAGTAAAGGGGCCATGTCGTGATTGAATAACGTTCGTCGTAGGATTGCAGCGTTCCATGCTGCGGCGGCGTCACAATCGTGAACTTCAGGGCGGACACCGGACGATTACTCGCGTCCGAGTAATTCAGCCAAAATATAAGCTCCGACCCCGTCACCAACGAAACGGTCTGAGGGGTTGCGACAAGCGTATCGGCGAACGCCGAGCCGGTCGCCGCCGCGCTCAAGACAGCGGCCAGCAAAGCCAATATCGCACGACGCTGTACTCTCATTTTTTTCCGGCTCCTTTGCAGTTTCAAAGCATACCAATTGCAAACCATTACAGTATGACGCGATAGCCGTGGCGATGCAAGTTGTTTTTTTCGGCCGGTCAGCGGTTATTTCGGACACTCCTCGCTGGCATAAAGCGCGCGATTACGATACCCTTTCGGCGTATCGAAGTCCACCCTGGTCAATCGCAGCAATTCGCATTATGGCCGCTTCCTCGGGCCCGGACGACACGGAGGTCGTCTCTCCAGGCGACGAAACGGCGGGTTTTCGAGCTTTTGGAGGGTCGGGCTCCGTCCCGACCGCACTTCATGTGGCCATAGTGAGAATT